>NC_015161.1:2015000-2025000 GCF_000190555.1 Deinococcus proteolyticus MRP | reverse complement strand
ACCGCTGCTGCCGGCCGGTACGTTCAGCTGCCCGCTGCCGGTGATGGTCTGCACCGTGACTGCGCCGCCCAGGGCGGCCACTGGCGCGGGAACGTCCACACTGGTGGTCAGGTCGTCACCGTCCAGCTCAAAGCGGGCATCTTCCAGCACCCGGATGGTCAGCAGGACGTCGCCGCCACCGGGGCCCTGTCCGGCCAGCCGCAGCCGGGCGCCGTCGCGGGTGCCCGCCGGCACGCGCAGGCTCAGGCGCCGGCCATCCACGTTGATGATTTCGTCGGAGCCCTCGAAGGCTTCACTCAGCGACACCTGCAGCTCGCCTTCCACGTTCTGCACGAAACGCCGGCCTCCGCCCTGAGCGGCGCCGCCCATGCCGCCCAGCCCACCGAACAGGTCTTCGAGGTCAATTGGTCGACCATCCGGCGAGGTGAAGCCGCCGCGGCCTCCCATGCCAGCGGCCCGGCCCCCGAACATCTCCTGGAAAAAGTCGCTGAACTGGCTGGGGTCGAACCCGCCGAAGTCGCCGCCCTGAAAGCCGCCGCCGGGGTAACCGCCGGGCGGGACCTGCCCGGTGTGGCCGAACTGGTCATAGGCCTGACGCTTCTGGGGGTCACTCAGGACTGCGTAAGCTTCCCCGATTTCTTTGAATTTCTCAGCTGCTGACTCGTCGCCTGCGTTCTTATCGGGGTGGTACTGCTTGGCGAGCTTGCGGTAAGCCGATTTGATATCCGAATCCGAAGCGCTGCGGCTGACGCCCAGCACCTCGTAATAATCCTTGTAGGCCATCTGTCTCCCTCCTCTCTTTGGTCAACGGCTCAGGGCCGGTCAGTATCTCAGGGGCTAAAGCTTGTGGATGAAGGCTTTCAGGCCGTAGGCCTGGGCAATGTCCAGTGCCGTATGGCCGCGTTGGTCGGTACGCTGGGGGTCGGCTCCGTGGGCCAGCAGCAGGTCCAGCACCTCGGTACTGGGGGCACGGGATCCGCTGCGGTAGGCCTGGCCCTCGGCGTCTACCGTGTGCAGCAGGGGCGGCCAGAAGCGGGCATCGTTGGGGTCGGCCCCACGCCGCAGCAGTTCGCGCAAGAAAGCAGGCGGCGCTGCACGCTCTACTGCCAGGTTCAGCAGTGGCAGAGCTTCCGAGTCGGGCCAGAAGTTCACGTCCTCTATGCCGCCCAGCAACGCCAGCAGCTGTTCGGCAGGAGCGCCGTGCCGCAGTGCCCAGGCCAGCGCCTGATGCTGTTTGGTTTGACTGACGCCCGCCACTTCCAGCGGTTCCCCACCTTTGAGCGCGTGGATCAGGGGGTTGCTGTCCTCACGCTGGCTCAGGCGGACATATTCTTCCTCCACCCTTGCCCGTGCCCAGCCTTCGCGGCGCAGAAACTTGAGGCTGCTGTTCAGACTGGGGTTGTTCTGAAAGCACTTGACCGGCACACGCCGAGCCAGCTCATCCCAGCCGTATTCGGCGTGCAGATGCTCCACGATGTGCTTGAGGGTCACGCCGTGCAGGGGGTCGCGGCTCACCGCCGGCCTCCTTGCACGGGCATGGGCCTCAGCCTGTGGACGTTGCGCCAGAACAGTACGGTAGTAACGCCGCAAAGAACGCCGCAGAGCAGAGTCAGCCAGAGGTTTCCTGCCGAGAAGGCACCGCGTAGGCCCTGTGCGGCCACCCCGGTTCCTGCCCCGTACAGGCTGCCCAGCCACAGGCGCTCGGTCCGCTGACTCATGCTCTAGACGCCCCTTTCCGTTGCACTTAACCCTGCTGGCTCACGACCACGCGGGCAGGGCGCACGCAGCGCTCGCCCATGCGGAAGCCCAGCTCGTAAGTCTGCACGATTTTGCCGTCCTCGCCTTCAATCACCTGAATGGCTTCGTGGTACGCAGGATCGAAGTCTTCGCCCTCTTGGCCGGTGGGTTCGAGGCCCAGGCCCGCAAAGATACTCAGTACCTTGCTCTGCACCGCCTGCATGCCGGGAATCAGCTTGGCGGGGTCTTCTGCGCCCATGCTCAGCGCGCGGGAAATATCGTCATACACCGGCATCAGGGCCTCGGCGGCCTTGCTCACGCCCTTGTTCTGGGCTTCGGCGGTCTCGGCAGCAGTGCGGGTGCGGTAGCCCTCGAAATCGGCAGCGAGTCGGCCCAGGCGGGTCTTCAGGTCGGCGTTTTCCTGCTCCAGTTCCTCGGCACGCTGACCTTTTTGCAGCTGGCCCATCATCTCCTGCACCTGAGCCATCATGTTCTCGTCCATTTCGGGGAAGCCTTCGGGCATCTCGAAATCTTCGGGAAAGTCGTCGGGCAGGTCGCTGCTGCGCTGCTTCATACCGCTCTGAGCTTCCGCGTCTGAGCCCTCGAATTGAATGTTTTCGGGCTGGTTCTTCTTGGCATCATCGGTCATATCGGACTCCTTTTTCTTGCCGAAAGGGTTGGAAAAGTTGGAAAACATGCCTTCAGCATAGGCGCTGAAGTGTGCAACGGGGGGAGGGCGGCAGCGCTGGCCGTCCCTCCCCTCCGTTCATGGGATTACTTGTTGTCGTCGGCGGGCTTGAAGTCGGCGTCAATCACGTCGTCCTGGTCCTGGGCAGCTCCGGGCTGGCCGGCGCCTTCCTGGGCGCCCGCAGCTGCGCTGTTCTGGGTCATGAAGTTCCGCAGTTCTTCTTCCAGGCGGCCCTGCACTTCAGCAATGCGGCTGTCGTCGTCGCTGCCCACGGCCTGCTCGGCTTCGTCGGCCACGGCCTTGAGTCGGTCCTTGGCGTCTTGGGGCGCAGCGGCGTTTTCGTCAATCTGCTGCAGTGCCTGCACACGCATCTGGTCCAGCGCGTTGCGCTTTTCCACGCGTTCCTTGCGGGCCTTGTCGGCTTCGGCGTTCTGCTCGGCTTCCTTCACCATGCGCTCCACATCGCTCTTGTCGAGGGTGGTGGTGTTTTCGATGGTGATGCTGGATTCCTTGCCGGTGGTCTTTTCCTTGGCGGTCACGTTCAGGATGCCGTTGGCGTCGATGTCGAAGGTCACTTCGATCTGGGCCTGACCGGCGCGCATGGGGGGAATGCCTTCCAGCTTGAAGCGGCCCAGGGACTTGTTGTCGGCGGCCATGGGGCGCTCACCTTGCAGCACGTTGATTTCCACGCCAGGCTGGTTGTTCTCGGCAGTGGTGTAAATCTCGGTCTTCTTGGCGGGCACAGCGGTGTTGCGGGTAATCATCGGGGCAATCATGCCGCCTTTGACTTCCACGCCCAGGGTCAGCGGGGTGACGTCCACCAGCACGATGTCGCCCAGGTTGGAGTCGCCCTGGATGATGCCGGCCTGCACGGCGGCGCCCAGCGCCACAGCTTCGTCGGGGTTGACCGACTCGTTGGGTTCCTTGCCAGTCAGGTCCTTCACGATGCGCTTGACGGCGGGAATACGGGTGCTACCACCCACCAGAATCACTTCGTTCAGGTCGCTGGAGCTGACGCCTGCGTCGCGCATGGCCTGTTCCACCGGCTGACGCACACGCTTCAGCAGGTCGGCGGTCAGTTCCTCAAACTTGGCGCGGCTGAGCGTGCGCTCCAGGTGCAGCGGGGTACGGGTTTCGGGGTCGAAGGTGATAAAGGGCAGCGAGATAGAGGTCTCAGAGGCGTTGGAGAGCTCAATCTTGGCCTTTTCGGCGGCTTCGATCAGGCGCTGCAGGGCCTGCTTGTCCTTGCGGAGGTCGAAGTTGTGTTCCTTGTTGAACTCCTCAGCCAGCCAGTCCACGATGCGCTGGTCAAAGTCCGCGCCGCCCAGCGAGGTGTCGCCGGAGGTGCTCTTCACCTCGAACACGCCGTCGCCCAGCTCCAGGATGGTCACGTCAAAGGTGCCGCCACCGAGGTCGAAGACCAGAATGGTTTCGTCGCCTTTGCGCTCCAGGCCGTAAGCCAGCGCCGCAGCGGTAGGCTCGTTGATCACGCGCAGCACGTTCAGGCCTGCAATTTCACCGGCCTGCTTGGTGGCTTCACGCTGCGAGTTGTCGAAGTAGGCGGGCACGGTAATCACGGCGTCGGTGATTTTCTGGCCCAGTTTGGCGGAGGCGTCGCCCACCAGCTTACGCAGCACTTCGGCGCTCACCTGCTCTGGAGCGTAGTCTTTGCCGTCCACTTCAATGCGGACGCTTCCGCCGGGGCCTTCCTTGACGGTAAAGGGGCTACGGGCGGCTTCGTCTTTGACTTCGTCCCAGCGGCGGCCAATAAAGCGCTTGACTTCAAACAGGGTGGCCTGGGGGTTCAGCGCAGCCTGACGGCGGGCGATCTGGCCCACCAGACGCTCGTCGCCTTTGTAGGCCACGACGGAGGGGGTGGTGCGGTTGCCTTCGGCGTTCACGATCACTTCGGGGCGGCCGCCTTCCATCACGGCGATGACGGAGTTGGTGGTACCCAGGTCAATTCCTACTGCTTTAGCCATGTTCAGTTCTCCTTGTGGGGGGTGAGGTTGGTCACGGCCGGGTTTCAGCCTGTGGCCGAATCAGCCTTGTTGATGCTTCGCCTAGCATAGAGGCACATTTTCTCAGTGTCAATAGACTTGAGTGTCATGCACTCATATCCCGGATTGAGCGGGTGCTCATCTGCGGCAGATGCTGGCCGGGAAAGTCACACTCTGGCAGGCAGGCGGCGCCGTACACTGACGTATGAACGCAGGCTGGCTGGGTCGCTGGTGGAAGTGGCTGGTGGGGGGGGCACTCGCCTTGCTGCTGGGCCTGACGCTGCTTTCGCCGGGTCCTAAGGAAATGCCGCTGAGCGATTTTGCCGAGCATCTGAAGGGCCGGCGGGTCGAAACGGCCGTGCTGCGCCCCGACGGTGACACCCTCGAAATCCACGGCCTGCTGGTGGGCCACAAACCCTACCAGACCCGTACCCTGCCCGGAGACCCCGAGCTGACCTTTGGTGAGTTGCAGCGGCGTGGCGTGAAGGTGGCCTATCAGCCGCCCTCTGGTATGAGCTGGCTGACAGCACTCAGCTGGCTGCTGTCGTTTCTGCTCATCGGGGTGCTGCTGTACATGCTGCTGCGCTCGCGGCAAATGGGGAGTGGCGACCCGGCAGCCAACGCTTTTGGCAAAAGCCGGGCCAGTGTAGTGAACATTGACCGCGTGGGCGTCACCTTTGCGGACGTGGCGGGCTGCGAGGAGGCCAAAGCCGACCTGCAGGAAGTCGTGGATTTCCTGCGCCAGCCCGAAAAGTACCGCGCTCTGGGGGCCCGCATTCCCCATGGCCTGCTGCTGGTCGGTCCTCCCGGCTCCGGCAAGACCCTGCTCGCCAAGGCGGTCGCCGGCGAAGCCGGCGTCCCCTACTTCGCCGTTTCCGGTTCCGACTTCGTGGAAATGTTCGTGGGCGTGGGCGCCGCCCGTGTCCGCGACCTGTTCGAGCAGGCCCGCAAAGCGGCCCCCTGCATCATCTTCATGGACGAAATCGACGCGGTGGGCCGCAAGCGCGGCACCGGCATGCAGGGCGGCAACGACGAACGCGAGCAGACGCTCAACGGGCTGTTGGTAGAGATGGACGGCTTCCGGGGAGAAGCCGACGAAGGGCAGGACATCATCATCCTGGCGGCGACCAACCGCCCGGACGTTCTGGACGCAGCGCTGCTGCGTCCGGGCCGCTTCGACCGGCAGGTGGTGGTGGACGCGCCGGACGCGGCAGGGCGGGAGAGAATCCTGCGGATTCACTCCCGCACCAAACCGCTGGACCCCGGCGTGGACCTGAGCGTCATTGCGCGGCGCACGGCAGGGATGGTGGGCGCGGATTTGGAGAACCTGCTGAACGAAGCGGCGTTGCTGGCGGCGCGGAGCGGACGGGGCCGCATCTTGATGAGCGACATTGACGAGGCGCGGGACCGGGTGCTGATGGGGCCGGAGCGCCGCAGCCTGGTGATTCAGGAGGCGGACCGCCGCATTACCGCCTACCACGAGGTGGGACATGCCCTGGCGGCCTACCTGCTCCCGCACGCCGACAAGGCCCACAAGTTGACGGTGGTGCCGCGTGGCCGGGCGCTGGGTGCAGCACTCTACACCCCCGAAGACCGCCTGCACCTGACCCGCAGCGCCATGCTGGACCGGCTGTGCGTGGCCTTGGCCGGGCACGCGGCCGAGCAGGTGGCCGTGGGCGAAATCACCACGGGTGCTGCCAACGATTTCCAGCAGGCCACGGCGCTGGCCCGGCGCATGGTCACCGAATGGGGCATGAGCGAGGTGGGGCCACTGGCGTTGGCCGAAGAGGGCGCCTCTTACCTGGGGTACGGGCCGCAGCCGACCAACTACAGCGACCAGACCGCAGAAGCGATTGACCGCGCCGTGTCCGAATTGCTCAACGGCCAGTACCGCCGCGCTGTAGACCTGCTCACCGAGCATGCCCATCTGCTGCACCGCCTGACCGACGCCCTGCTGGCCCGTGAATCGCTCAGTGGCGAAGAATTGGCGGCCATGGTGCAGGGTGCCGCGCTGCCGGCACTGGGCACGGCTTCTGCTGGAGCGTCCGGGGTCCGCCCACGGCTCAAGCCGGGGCTGGCCTGAGCGGCTTACAGTTGGCCTGGCTTCCCTTTTCCGCAGCGGTGTTCCTGCTGCTCTGCACAGGGGCACAGTTGCCTGGCCGGGAGCCGCGTTAGGCTGGCTGTCCATATGGCAGGCTGGGCGGCCGGAGCCAGAGTGGCAGCGGTCTGGTCCCGGCCGCCCAGCCTGTCCCCACTGCATCGCCCTTAGTTCACAGGAGGTCCATCATGACCCAGACCGCCATTCAGACCCGTGTTTTTCCTCTCGGCCCCGGCCAGTCGCCGCTTGACCCGGCGCTGCGGGAGGAGGTGGCGCAGTTCCTGTTCACCCATCTGGAGGAATACGGCGACGACCTGCCTGATATCCAGGCCTGTCTCGACTACGCTGGGGAGCGCGGCGGCGCCGTGTTTACTGCCCGCGAAGGCGAGCGCCTGCTGGGGGCGTCCATCACCAACCGCACCGGCATGAGCGGCTTTATTCCCGAAAACATCCTGGTGTATATCGCCGTGCACGGTGACAGCCGGGGCAAAGGTGTAGGCAAGAGCCTGATGGAAGCGGTCACCGGCAGCCTGCAGGGGTCCATCGCGCTGCATGTGGAACCGCACAACCCCGCCCGCGCCCTGTACGAGCGCTACGGTTTCACCAACAAATACCTCGAAATGCGGCTGACGCGCTGATGGCGTACATCACCCTCAACCGCGACAAGTTGGCACACAACTACGCCCACTTGCAGGCCCTGTTCGCCGGCCAGAGCATCGACTGGGGAGTGGTGACCAAGCTGTTTTGCGGCAATGAACTGTTTATCGGCGAGGTGCTGCGCCTGGGCGTACGCGAGGTGCTGGATTCGCGCATCAGCAACCTGCGCGTGATCAAGGAACTGTGCCCGGAAGCGCAGACGGTCTATATCAAGCCGCCTGCCTGGGACTACGTGGAAGACCTGGTGCGCTGGGCCGACGTGTCGTTCAACACCGAGCTGGAAACGTTGCAGCGCATTTCGGAGGAGGCAGTGCGGCAGGGCCGGGTCCACAAAGTCATCATCATGATCGAGATGGGCGACCTGCGCGAAGGCGTGATGCGCGAAGACTTGGACGCCTTCTACGCTCAGGTGTTCGGTCTGCCGGGCACCGAGGTCATCGGTATCGGGACCAACCTGAACTGCCTGAACGGCGTCATGCCCAGCGAGGACAAGCTGATTCAGCTGGGGCTGTACCGCTCTATTCTGGAACTGAAGTACGGGGTCAAGATTCCCTGGGTCAGCGCCGGCACCACCGTGACCATTCCGCTGCTCAGGATGGGACAGCTGCCGGCCAGCGTGAACCACTTCCGGGTGGGCGAGGCACTGTATTTCGGGGCGGACCTGTTCGAGGAAAGGACCTTTGAAGGCATGCACGACGATGTCCTGGAGCTGCACGCCCAGGTCATCGAGCTGTCCGAAAAGCCGATGACACCCTCAGGGCTGCTGGGCAAGAACCCCTTCGGCGTGACGGCCGAAAGCGACTACGAGCAGGGGGCCACCGCCTACCGCGCCATTCTGGACGTGGGCTATCTGGACGTTTCGCCGCAGTACCTGATTCTGGAAGACGAATCGCTGGGCGTGCTGGACGCCAGTTCTGACATGCTGGTGCTGGACGCCGGCGAGAACGGGGCCGGGCTGAGGGTGGGCGACCATGTCCGCTTCCGCCTGAAATACATGGGCGCCCTGCACCTGATGAACTCGGCCTATATCGACAAAGTGGTGGTGAACAGTGCCGGCGAACGCCTGGCCGAGCAGCCGGCCATGACCCGCGACTGACACGGATCTGGCCGCCCCCGCTTCTGCTACAGCTCGGATGTCAGCCAGGCCACCAGTGCAGCGGCGCTCTGTTCCCCGGTCAGCTCTGCCACCCGCTTGCCGGCCCACAGGCTCAGCCACTCGGGCCGGTGCTGCCGGGTGGCTTCGGCCCGCAGCGGCTGGGTCAGGGCGTTCTGGGCCGGGTAGGGAAGAACCGTGTCTACCGCTGCCAGCCGGTTGGCCAGCCCCCGCGCCAGCCGGCCCGAAGGTCCACGCGTCAGCACGGTCTTGGCTGCCTCGCCGCCCCACCGTGCCCGTTCCAGCGCTGCCCGGTAGGGCGCCGAGGTGCCGGCTTCGTGGGCCAGCAGGAAAGCAGTGCCGCACTGCGCAGCGGCGGCTCCGGCGTCCAGCGCCCGGCGAACGTCGGCCGGGGTCATCAGGCCGCCGGCGGCCATGACCGGCAGGCCCAGCTCCAGCAGCTCCCGCGTCAGCTCCAGGGTGGGGGCCAGCGCATCGGCCTGCCAGCCGCCCCGGTGTCCGCCCGCCGCGCTGCCCTGAGCCACCAGGGCATCAGGCCCGAGCTGCGTAGCCTGCTGCGCTTCTTCCCGGCTGGTCACAGTGATCCAGACCTGGGTGCCCCTCGCCTGCAACTGCTGCACCACCGCTGCCGGGGGCAGCCCGAAGGTAAAGGACACGGCTGCGGGTGGCTGGGCCAGCAGCGCCCTCAGCTGTTCGCCAAAGTCGGCGGCGTAAGGCGGGTTTAGGGCCGGGCGGGGAAGTCCCAGGTCATCCAGCGTGGGCTGTAGCGCCTCCAGGGCAGCGGCCAGCTCGGCGGCGCTGAACTGCGGCTCCGGGTCCGGCACGAACAGGTTCACCATGAACGGCTGTTCACTCCGCTGACGGATGCGGGCCATCTCTGCTGAAAGCCGTTCGCCGCTCAGGTAGCCGGCGCCCAGCGACCCCAGCGCTCCGGCCTCGCTGACCGCCGCGACCAGCTCCGGGGTGGTCACGCCAGCCATCGGGGCCTGAATCAGGGGCAGGCGGGAGGGGACAGCAGTATGTGCGGGCATGCCCGTATCTTAGTCTTAGGCCGGGTCATCCTAAGCAGGGCGCCCTACCTCACGGTCATGGCGGCGATCCGGGCACAGAATGCCGCCATGACCCTTTCTACGACGGCCCTGCCCACGGCTCATCCCAATTCTGCGCCCCGTCTGAGCATCGACATCTGGTCGGATATCGTTTGCCCGTTCTGCTACATCGGCAAGCGCGAACTGGAGCGTGCCCTGGCCGACTTTCCGCAGCGTGAGCAGGTGGATATTCGCTGGCACAGCTTCGAGCTGGACCCCAGCATCTCCGCCGATCCGGGCGGCACCCTGGTGCAGGCCATTGCAGCCAAGTACGGCCTAGACGAGGCCCAGGCTGCCGCTTCCCAGGAGCAGATCGCGGCGCGGGCGGCCTCGGTGGGGCTGGAGTTCAACTGGTGTCAGGCCCGCTTCGGCACCACTTTCGATGCCCACCGGCTGGTGCATCTGGCCGGGAAGCATGGCCTGGCAGACGCAGCGCACGAGCGGCTGATGCGCGCCTACTTTACCGAAGGTCAGCTGGTGTCCGACCCGGCTGTGCTGCGCCGTCTGGGAGCTGAAATCGGCCTACCTGCAGACGAGGTGGAGCGGCTGCTGGACGGCCACGAGTACGCCTACGATGTCCGCGCCGACGAAGCCCGCGCCGGCGCCCTGGGCATCCGG
>NC_015161.1:100000-170000 GCF_000190555.1 Deinococcus proteolyticus MRP | reverse complement strand
TCGCTTTCCAGGCCCGTGAAGACGGCCGGATTGACCGGCTGAGCGGGGTCTCACAGCGCTTACCGATCAGCCTGATGGAGCTGGCCGCCGCCAACGCTGAACGCCGGTCTCTGGTTACAGGTGCGGCGCCGGTGGTCCGGGTCAGTGACATCTATGCTGGTCTGCCAGCTATTACCGGCAAGATGGAGCTGGAGTACGAAGGTGAGTTGAAAGGCGCGGAGAACGTGGCCAAAGAGCTGATCCGCAAGGCGGCCGGCGCCGTGTATGGACGCCGCTTCTCCAGCCTCAGCACCGCAGGGCTGGAAGAGTGGTTTGAGCAGGGCAACGTGTTCCGCTTTCCCCAGAGCGGCGCGGCCCAGGACATTGCCACCTCACTGGCTGAGGTGCCTGACCTGACCGACCTGACCAGTGCCGTAGCCGAAGGCACCGATGCCGAGCTGCAGGCCAGTGCAGCCGAGTTCGTGCTGGAAGGTCTGTACGGCCGTAAGAAGCTAAGCCGCGCCGAGGAACTCTACGCCGCACCTGAGCCTGAGCTTAAAGCGGGCCGGGGCGGACGCTGGAACTGAGGTAGCTCCTGCGAACGGGACCCGTTGCCACACTGACCGGTCACAGAAATGAGAAAAGCCGCCCCGGAGGGCGGCCTTCTTTTATGCTGCGGAAAGATACAGCTCAGTCGTCGTGACCGTAGGCCAGAGCGCGCTGCTGCTCGCGCTCATCGGCGGTGCGCAGGCGGCGGATGCCTGCCACGTAGGCCAGAGTCAGGGCGTAAGTGATGGCCGGAATCAAGAAGCTCAGGCCCCAGAGAATGGCGTTGGCCGAGGCGGAAGGCAGGTAGCCATTTGCCACCAGCTCACCCTTGTAGCCCGCCACCGACCACACGATCAACAAGGTGAGGAAGGCGATGCCGGCAGCCAGACGGTGTGGGAAGTTGGTGGGGTTCTCGGCGTAGTACATGTTGTCCTTGGCCCGGTCCAGCATGGGCACAGCGAACATCAGTCCGATGACCAACATGGGCAGCACCAGCGCACCGATGAACTCGGCGCTGAAGTGACCTCCCAGAATGTCGAAGCTAAGCGTGTTGGGGATAATCGCCAGCAGGCCGAAGACCCACAGCAGGTACCAGTCGGGCTTGATGCCCTCAATGGGCTGCGAGCTGGGGGGACCGTAGTGCTCAACCGGGTGAACCGGCACGTACGCACTGAACAGAATGACGATGGCCGCGAACAGCAACGCCAACATGATCATGATGGGGGTCTGCTGAGTAATCAGCGGTACACCCACGATCTTCTTGTAGGCGACGCGCTTGGCATACTGAGGCTGGGTGTGCTTCTGCTTGATCATGATCAGCATGTGCGCGGCCGTCAGCGCCAGCAGGATACCCGGCAGCAACATGATGTGGTAGCCGTAGAAGCGGGGGATGATGCCTTCGCCGGGGAAACGGCCCGCAAAGGCGAACTCGGCCAGCCAGGGACCGACCCAGGGCACCGAAGCGGTGATGGCGTAAATCACCTTGAGGGTGTTGTAGGCGTAGTTGTCGTAGGGCAGGGCGTAGCCGGTCACAGCAGTCAGGGCCGAGAAAATCAGCAGCAGCATGCCGATCCACCAGTTCAGCTCACGCGGCTTTTTGTAGGCTCCCGTGAAGTAGATACGCATCATGTGCAGCACAGCGGCGGCCACCATGATGTTGGCACACCAGTGGTGAATTCGGCGGAACATGTCACCGAACGGCATGGCATTGATCTTCAGAGCGGAGTGGTAGGCCGCTGGAATCAGGTTGGGCTTGTCAGGACTACCGGGGTCAAAGGAGTTCACCACCATTGCATTGCTGGGCTCGAAGGAGAGCGCCAGGATGATGCCGGTCAGAATCAGGATAATCAGGCTGAACAGCGTAATTTCCCCAATAAAGAAGGTGTGGTGGACCGGGAAGGCTTTGCGCAGGAACTTGTCGTTCAGGCGCGAAATGTGCAGGCGTTCATCTAACCACTGGTTCATATTCAGGCTCCCTTGGCCGCTTCCTTGGCGGCTTCCCAGCTGGCGTCCTCGGTGTAGGGATAAGGATGAGTCAGGAAGAAACCAGCTACCTTGATGTTGTCACCATCGGCCACAATTGGCAGCTGCGCCAGCTTGTGTGGAGGTGGGCCACCGACCACAATGCCGCCCTGCTTGGGGTCGTACTGACCGGAGTGACACGGACAGAACATGCCGGTACCGTCTTTGGCATCGGGCACCGGGCAACCAGCGTGCGTGCAGATATCGCTGTAGGCCACCACCTGACCGTCAATAGCCGCCTCGACATTGGCTTCTCCGCCCAGTTCACCGCTGGCAAACTTGTACAGTGCCAGCAGGTTATTGGGCTCGCCCTTGCGGATAATCTGGTTGCCGTCCGCGTCGGTGCCCATCGGCCAGGCCGTCACCTGGGTGTCGCTCAGGTCAGCCATGGTGATGGGAACGCCTTCTTTGGCCTCGTCCGCATGGACCAGAATGTCACCTTCCATCGGCGGCTTCTTGTCTTCGGTCAGGCGGAACACCGGGTGGGCGCCGCCCAGCGTGCCCAGCAGGCTGACGACGCCTACCGTAGCGGTCGTGCCCATCGCCATGTTGATAAAGCGCCGGCGGGTAAGTTCAGGATCATTGAGCTTGTATCGGGTCATTTCATCTCTCCTACAAATGCGGCAGGCCGCAGCCCACCGCAGCACTTACCAGGGGAATTCTCCGCTGGCATCCTCGACCAGCACTTCGCCGTCCATGAAGTACTTCTTGTACAGACCCACGGCCAGCGCCAGGCTCAGGACCAGCAGCCCGGCCCAGAGGCCTTCACGGGAGACATTGGGGCTCACGCCCGCGCTCCAGGCCGCGTAATCGGCCATCATCTGACGGGCGAACAGCACACTGAACAGCAGGCTGGACGCCAGGGTCAGCACCATCATCAGCATGGCGACGGGGGTGGCACGCACCTTGTGAATACCAGGCTTAAGCTCGGCGCCTTCAGCCCAGTACGAGTACAGACCGACCAGACCGTAGGTCAGCAGCAGCATGGCGAACGACAGGAAGAAGATTTCCGGCAGAGCGATGCCTTCAGGCACCATGCGGCCGCGCTCCTTGAGCACTTCGGGGTCAATCTCGCCGGCGCCTTCAGCCAGCAGTGCAGGGCTCAGAGGCTCGGGAATGGTGTTGCCCCAGGAGTGCAGCACATAGTTGGCGACGGCGTAGATTTCGTTCTCCTGCAGGACACCTTCAAAGGCAGGCATTCCACCTTTGCCCTTGTGGATGATGTTGTAGGCGTAGGCCGGGTCGCCGGTAATGTTGGTGTTGCCGGCCAGCGCGGGGCCAGCACCACCTTCGCCCGCTGCACCGTGGCAGCCTGCACAGTTGCCCTCGTACAGCGTGGGGCCTATCTCGGGCCACTCGGTTTCAATACTCGCCATGACGGCGGGGTCTACCTCCACCGGCTCGGGGGCGGTGGCGGTGTTAAACAAAAAGAGTGTGATGACCCCGAACAGGGCCGCAAAAAAGATGGCGACCAGGGGCATTACAGCGTCATTTCTCTCCACGTTACTTCTCCTCGGATTTAGGCTTGGGCCACTGGACCTGGCAGAGCAGCGCGGGAAACCAGGGCAGGCCAGCGTTGTTCACCCTGCGATTGTAGTGCAGAAGATGCGGCTTAACATATCACGCAGCTTCTTCACGACCGACCGAAAAGTAAGGTTCAGAGCAAGGTTTGGAACGCGGCAGTTCTGCCTGATAAGGGTAAGGAAAAACGGAGCCGCAAATGTCCCTGCCCGTCAGTCTGGCCAGCAGTCGGGCGGGCCAGCCAGAAGGATCAGTTGGGGGGATCGGTCAGGGAGTCAGTCGGGCCAGTTCAGGCCGCCGAGCGCCGCGAAAGGGTGCGGAGCGTCTACCGGCCGTAAGGTGCAAAAGGGCGCCGCCCCCTCAGGCTCGACCTGGTGCGGGCAGGACGGGCACTCGGGGAATGCCTGCTCGGTGTAGGCCAGGTCCGGCTCGGCCGAGACAATGGCCCACTCGCGTCCACAGCCTGCCCGGTAAACCTGCTCGGCGGGCGGTGTCGGGCGACCACCCACACCGCTGCGGCCAGCGGGGCGGGCAGCGCGGCGCCTACTCAAGGGGAGCGATTCCTTCGCGGATGGCGTAAAGCGCGGCCTGGGTGCGGTTGTTCAGCTGCAACTTGGTGAAAATCTCGCTGAGGCGGTTGCGCACCGTCTTCTCGGAGATGTCCAGGCGCAGCGCGATGTCCTGATTGGAAAACCCCTGCGCCAGCAGCTTGAGAATCATCGTCTCGCGCTCATTGAGGTCGTTGTGCTTCTCCTGGGGCAGCTCCTCGCGCTTGTCGCGGAAATCGTCCAGCACGTTCTGGGCCATGTCGGGGTTGAGCAGCGCCTCACCGGCGGCCACCCGGCGAATCGCGTCCAGCAGGGCAGAGCTGTCCGCATCCTTGAGCACGTATCCCCGGGCGCCAGCCTTGACCGCCTCGAACACATAGCGGTCCTGGCGGTACATGGTAATCATGATGACCTTGGCACTGGGGTCAATTTCCAGGATGTTCTGGGTGGCCTTGACGCCGTCCAGTTCGGGCATCTGGATATCCATCAGGATGACGTCCGGGTGGGTATCGGCGGCAAACCGCAGCGCCTCACGGCCGTTGGCGGCTTCTCCAATCACGCGCATACCCTCGCTTTCCAGCAGGCTACGTAGCCCTTGTCGGAACAGCGCGTGATCATCCACCAACAGCACACGAATCATATGGAGCCCAGTGTAGCCCGCCATATGCAGGTGAACTGCAACTTCAGGCCGCCAGGGTTCCGGATGGTCTAGAGCAGTGCTCAGCATGACGCATCTGCTGGATAAGCGCTGACCGCCTTTCCACTTTTCGCCCTACTCTCATGTGCTGAAGCCGCTCCGTTTGTGAGGAAGTGACTCGTTCACCTGCGGATGTCTGCGGCTCATCTTCCGCTCATTCGCACAGCTCCGCCCGCTATAGTGCTGGCTGGATGACCTGGTTCGACGCACTTCTGATTACACTCCTCGGCATGCTGAGTGCCCTGGGCCTGCGGCTTGGTCTGGGCGGACTGGTCTGGGGGGGGCTGTGCCTGCTGACTGCGTACGCCGTCAACCGACTCGGCGGCTCGCTGGGCCTGTGGAGCCTGCTGATGTTGGCCCTGCTACTGGGTATAGGCGCTACCCTGTTGGCACAGCTGGTACAGCGCCTGACCGCCCGGCCCTACCGCTCGCCGCCGCTGTGGTCGTCGGCCGCCGGGCTGCTGGGCGGGACCACGCTGGGCCTGACGGTGGCCGCAGCGTTCGCGCTGGCGTTCCCGCTCAGTCCACGGGTGGACGCTGCGGGAGTGCGCTACGTGTACCCGTCACCGGAAATGGCGCCGGCACTGCGCGCGGCGGTAGACCGCTCGCTGCTCAAAAGCAGCCTGATGCCCCTATGGGAAGAGTCGTCGGGCTGGCAGACCCTGCTGCTGCCCGATTTGCCGGACCTGAAGGGCGCGCGCCAGCCCTAAAGCCGGGTCAGCACCCATCAGCGCTAGCCAGTACAGGCCCCTATCAGAAACGACGTCAGGCGCCGCACCCGCTTGCCTATACTGCACGAATGCGCTCCGCTGCTCCCGCCTCCGCTCACCGCCGCTGGCCGCTGTGGTTTCCCCTCCTGCTCGCCGCGCTGCTGATTGTGGCCGACCAGTTGCTCAAGTCCTGGGCACTGAACAACTTGGTGTATCAGGCGCCGCCCGTGCCGGTGATTCCGCTGCTGCTGGACTGGGTACTGACCTTCAACACCGGCGCGGCCTGGAGCATGTTCTCGAACTCGGCGCTGCCCCTGGCGGCCCTGCGGCTGCTGGTGGGCCTGGGCCTGCTGGGCTATCTGGTGCTGCGCCCCCAGGCCCGGCACCTGAGTACAGTGCTGACGATGATTGCGGCCGGGGCTATCGGCAACGCCATAGACGGCCTGACCAAGGGCCAGGTCACCGACATGATTCACATGCCACTGCTTTCCAGCGTGACCAACGCCTTGGGAGTGGGGGACTTCCCGATTTTCAACCTGGCGGACGTGTATGTGGTGCTGGGCACGCTGACCCTGCTGCTGCTGAGCCTGCGAGAAGACCGCCGCGCCCAGCAGGCGGCCCCGGCCGAGCCACACGGACCGGCCTGAGCCTCTTTTCTCCTTGCTCGCTCAACCGCCGAATATGCCCGTGACCGATGCCCCGGCGCGGTCCAGCGGCAGGTCCAGCAGCTGACCGCTCAGGCCCTCTTCGGCCATCACCTGCCGCAAGAAGGCGTGCAGCGCCTCCGTGCTCTGCGCCGTGTCATGCAGGCACAGCACCGCAGGCCCGGCCCCACTGAGAGCCGCTCCCAGAGCGCCGTGGTCGCCAGCACCGGCCAGGATGTTCTCCAGACCCGGCACCAGCGGAGCGCGGTAAGGCTGGTGCAGCCGGTCCTGCATGGCACCGGCCAGCAGGTCCAGGCGGCCGGACAACAGGGCAGCGGTGGTCAGCGCAGCGTGCGAGGCCGTGAAGACAGCGTCCGCCCGCGAGTAGTGCTGCGGCATGACACGGCGGGCCTCGGCTGTACTCAGCTCGAAGTCGGGAATCAGGACGGTCGCGCCCAGGTTGGCTGGCGGCTCAATGCGCAGGGGCTGGGCTCGCTGCCCGTCGAAGGTGGCGACCACGATGCCGCCCAGCAGCGCCGGAGCCACATTGTCCGGGTGGCCTTCGGTACGGCTGGCCAGGTCCAGCAGTTCAGGGCGGCTGAGCGGTTCATCCAGCACAGCGTTGGCCGCGAGTAGGGCGGCCACCAGGGCGGCGGCGCTGCTGCCCAGGCCCCGGGCCAGCGGAATTTCACTTTCTATTTCCAGGTGCAGTGGGGGCAGGGGCCGGCCCACCTCCTGCGCCAGCGCGACCATGCCGCGGTAGACATAGTTGCTCTCGTCGGCCGGAGTGCCGGCCAGCACGGCGCCCTGCGGCACCACGGTCAGCTGCGGCGCCGGGCGAAGGCGCAGGGTGGTGTAGAGCGGCAGGCTCAGGCCCAGACAGTCGAAGCCAGGGCCGAGGTTGGCGCTGGAAGCCGGCACACGGACTTCTAAGGTCACACCGGGCCTCCGGGCACGCCCGGCAAAGAGCCGGACCGGGCGCTGGACGGACAGGCACCAGACAAACCAGCACTGGACAGGCCGGTATTGGCCGGAAAGGAGAGTGACGGACCGGCGAAATCCATTGGCATACCGCAGATTAGACCACTCGTCCCCGGCGCAGCCCTGCAAGTCGCTCCAGCTGGGGTCTAGACTCCCGCGCCGCCAGAGACAGAAGCGGACAGGGCCGGCCGCTGCCGAATCTGACGCGCCCGTCAGCTGAGCTTTAGCCTAGGCTCAACCCAGTTTAGGCAAGCCTTGAGAACGTGAAATTGGTTACGCTTCTTGGGACAGCTGTCCCGCATCTTGGCATCGACTGCGAATCCGTCTGAGATTCATCACACTCAACTCATCACTCTTTGGAGGAACAATATGTCCTGGATTATCACTCTGCTCGTAGGTGCCCTGTGCGGCTGGCTGGCCAGCATGATCATGAAAACCGATGCCCAGCAAGGCGCCATCGCCAACATCCTGATCGGTATCGTGGGCGCCATGCTGGCGCAGGCCGTGTTCGGCAACATGCTGGGTATTGGCGGCGCCGACGTGGCCGGCACTGGCTTCAACATCTGGAGCGTCCTGTGGGGCGTGGTGGGCAGCGTCGTCCTGATTGCCATCCTCAAGGCCCTGCGCGTTCTGCGCTAAGCGGCTTTCCATTCGGGCCCGGCTTCGGCCGGGTTTTTTTGGGTGTCAGTGCATGACCGCTGGCCCAGAGAAGTGCGCGGGCAGGTCTGGAGTCTCACGCAACCGTCCGAAAGTATGATGGTTCCCTTATAGGGATGAGGCATACTGCAGGCAAGATGCTGCGCTGCACTACAGATTGCCCGATGGTTCCTTGGCCGCTCCACACCTGCCTGCTTCTGGAGACGTTGGGGCAGCCGCAATGAAGCGGCGCGGCTCAGCTTCCCTGGCCGAGAGCCTGCTGATCGGTATGACCCTGGGATATACCGTTTACCGGGCCGTGACCCTGGCGGTCAATGCCACGGCTTTTCCCCGGCTGGACCGGCCCCACGCTCCGGTCCGCCGGCGGCCCCGCGTCTCGCTGCTGACTCCGGCCCGTGACGAGGCCCACAACGTGCCCAAGCTGCTGCGCGGCCTGCTGGCTCAGGGTGCCGACGAGGTCATTTTGCTGGACGATAGCAGCAGCGACGGCACCGGCGACCTGGCCCGCGAGCTGTGTGCAGGGACGCCGGGGGCACGGGTCATCAGCGGAACGCCGCTGCCCGAAGGCTGGGCCGGCAAGAACTGGGCGTGCCAGCAACTGGCGCAGGCGGCCACTGGAGAAGTGCTAATTTTCGTGGACGCCGATGTGGAGTGGCACCCCGGCGCCCTGGACGCACTGCTGGCTGAACTGGAGCGCTCCGGCGCGGACCTACTGAGCTGCTGGCCCCGGCAGAACGTAGGCAGCGCCGGCGAGCGGCTGGTGACCCCCCTGATTGATATGTACCTGCTCTCACTGCTGCCCTATCCAGCCATGCGCCTGCCGCTGGTGGCGACCGCTACAGCAGTGGGGCAGGTGATGGTCTTCCGCCGCGCCAGCTACGACGCGGTGGGCGGCCACAGCCTGGTGCAGGGCGATGTGCTGGAAGACGTGCTGTTCGCCAAGCGGCTCAAGGCTCGGGGCTACCGGGTGATGGGTGTGCTGGGCGGCGAGCGCATCGGCGTGCGGATGTATCAGGATTACGAGACCTCGGTGAACGGGTATGCCAAGAGCTGGCTGCCGGTCCACGGCAATTCGCGCCTGCTGCTGAGTATCGCTCTGGCCGGGCAGTTCTGCGTGTACACCTTGCCCTGGCTACTGGACTTTCCCGGCGCCCGGGTCCTGCGCGCCGCCGGCTTGGTAGAGCGCTCGGCGGTCGCCTGGGTGGCTGGCCGCCGCCGACCCGCCGACCTGACCGAAGGCCTGCTGGGGCCGCTGGGGCCGCTCCTGATGCTGCCTATCTACCGCAAGGCGATGCGTAAAAAGGTGAAGTGGAAAGGCCGGGTCTACCAGCAGTAATTCGCCAGGAGCGCGGAGCAGCGCTTCCCTCCCGGAAGCCCGACTGAACTCAGGGCCGACGGAAAAACCCGGCCCCAGCTGCCCATGATTTCGCCGGGTGGCCCAGGGTTCGGCCACTGTGGCGCTGATGACCGCCGCCGCGCTGATTCAGCCCGCTGTAGCTGCCGGCAACTACAGCCCGGCGCAGATTGCCGCTATCGTGCTGGCCACTGCTGCTGGCTCGGTCATCGCCTCACATGTGAACGACTCCGGCTTCTGGCTGGTGGGCCGCCTGATGAACATGGACGTGCCCACCACCCTACGTACCTGGACGGTCATGGAAACATTGATCGGGGTAATCGGCTTTGTTTTTGCAGCGCTGCTGTTCTTCGTGCTGTAGCGGCGGGGAGCAGCATAGTGGTCCTGGAATGCGCTCCGGGGCCTTTTTTTTGCCTCCGGCGGCCTGCTACAGCCGGATCACGTTGCAGGTGCAGCGGGCCAGGGTGGTGGTCTTGCCGCGCTCGTCCTGAATCTCGATTTCCCAGACCATCACGCTGCGGCCCCGGTAGGCCAGCCGCGCCGTGCCGGTGACCAGGCCGCCGGTCACGCCGCGCACATGGGTGCCGCTGAGGTCCACGCCCACCGCCACTTCGCGCCGCACATCCAGGTTGATCCAGCTGCCGATGCTGGCCAGCTCTTCGGCCAGGGCCAGGCTGGCCCCACCGTGCAGGCGGCCCGCCGGCTGGCGGTTGCCCTCCACCGGCATGGTGGCGGTCAGCTCCTGGCGGGTCGCCCGCAGCATCCGGATGCCCAGCTTGCCTCCCAGCGTGCCGCTCAGGCCCTCGCCGCCGGGGCCGTTGAGGCGCTCGGCCAGCGCTTCGGGCGAGAGGGCCTCGAATTCCTCGGGGGTGGGCAGGTCAATATCAGGGTGCAGGGTCATACTGCGGAGCATAGCTGAGCCTGAAGACACTGGGGCTGACACGGAAAGCGTGAAGGCCGCTAGGCCACTGCGCTTATGACACGCGCCACCCGTGCTGACACACTGAAGAAGACGTCCGGCCGGCTGGTCAGCCGGGCACTGCACTGTTTCGCCCCAATGATTCGCCCCACTGAACCACGACAGCTTGCCCCGCCGCTTCACCACGCGGCGAGGTCAACCACCACACTGGAAAGCAGGACACCGATCTTGAACGGAAAATACATCACCAAACTGGGCTTCGAGAACCGCGCTGTGGGCCTGGCGCAGCAAGCAGCCCGCGTGCGCGAGGGAGCGGGCCTTGGCCGCACCGAGATTCTGGACGAACTGCGCACCGTGCAGGCCGCGCCGGAGCGTTTCACACAGGGTGGCGTGTACGCCGAGCTGGCCGCCGAGCTGCTCACCCAGCGGGCGGCGCTAAAGCAGGCGACTTCAGCCGCCCTGCGTGGGGAACCTCTCCCCTACGGCGTCTGGGGTGCGGAGCTGATTGACGCCGGAGCCACCGAGCAGATGGACGTGGCGATGCGGCTGCCCATCTCCCGCGCCGGAGCGCTGATGCCCGACGCCCACATCGGCTACGGCCTGCCCATCGGCGGGGTGCTGGCCACCGAGAATGCCGTGATTCCCTACGGCGTGGGCGTGGACATCGGCTGCTCCATGATGCTGAGCGTGCTGCCGATACCGGCCGGTAGTCTGGGGCGCGACGAGGCCCGCAAGCTGCTGCTCAAGCACACCCGCTTTGGCGCCGGCGTGGGCTTCGAGAAGCGCGAGCGCATGGACCACGAGGTGATGCACGAGAAAGCCTGGCAGGACCAGGGCATCTTGAAGTTCCTGCATGCCAAGGCGGCCGAGCAAATCGGCACCTCGGGCAGCGGCAACCACTTCGTGGAATTCGGAGAGCTGAAGGTGGCCGGCGGCGAACTGGGCCTGGAAGCGGGCGAATATCTGGCCGTGCTAAGTCACTCCGGATCACGTGGCTTCGGGGCGCAGGTGGCGGGGCACTTTACCAAACTGGCCGAGTCCCGCCACAAGCGGCTGGACCCCGCTGCCCGCCGGCTGGCGTGGCTGGGCCTGGACACCGAAGAAGGCCAAGCCTACTGGCAGGCGATGAACCTGGCGGGCCGCTACGCGCTGGCGAACCACGACCAGATTCATGCCCGCCTCAGCCGGGCGCTGGGCGAGCGGCCACTGGCACAGGTCAGCAACAGCCACAACCTCGCCTGGAAACAGCAGGTGAACGGCCAGGAGCTGATCGTGCACCGCAAGGGCGCCACCCCCGCCGAAGCCGGCCGCCTGGGCCTGATTCCCGGCAGCATGGCCGACCCGAGCTTCGTGGTGCGCGGCCTGGGCAACCCGGAGTCGCTCAGCAGCTCCAGCCACGGCGCAGGCCGGCAGCTGGGCCGCAAGGCCGCCGAGCGCAGCGTGAGTAAGGACGAGATGCAGGGCTACCTGCGTGAGCGCGGCGTAACCCTGATCGGCGGTGGCCGCGACGAGGCTCCGCAGGCCTACAAGCGGATTGAGGACGTGCTGGCCCGCCAAACGGACCTGGTGGAAGTGGTAGCCGAGTTTACCCCCCGCGTGGTGCGGATGGACACCGGCAACCAGGACATCTGAAGACGGAAAGCAGGGCCAGACTCTGCTGACCCTGTCCTCTGAAACCCGGCAATCCGCCGACCAAGCGCAGCCGCTGCCCTTTTTCCGAGCAGCGGCTGCGTTAGGTTCCGGCCTGTCGTGGGCCGGCGTACAGACTTACTGCATCAGCCAAGCAAACAGCGTGACGGTCAGCGTGTTGCGGTCCTGGGGGGACAGCCCTTCGAGACCGAAGCCCAGGTTGGCCGTCTTGAAGCTGCCGGGGTTGAACAGCACGACAGCGCCGTTGCCGGCCGACTGGGCGCGCACTGCGGCTCCGGCCTTGGCCTGAGCACGGCGGCGGTCGGTGTCGCGGGGCAGGCTCTGGGCGTTCACCTGAGCATTCCAGGTGCCGGCCAGGGCCGCGCCACGGGTGGGGGCCAGCACGTCGGGGTACAGCTGGTTGCCAGCGCTACCCGCCGCGTTCAGGCGGTAGCCGGCGGCGCTCAGGGGAGCGGCCGTGTTCAGGGCCGGCGCACCGCTGGAGTCGCGCACGAAAGCGCTGCCCAGGAACTGGTCGTAAAAGGCCGTGCGGCCGATGTCGTAGCCGATGTCCTGACCGGTCAGCAGCAGACGGCCACCGCCCTGCAGGTAACGGGCCAGATTCTGCTGGTCCTGGGCAGTCAGGGTGTTCGTGTAGCTGTCGCCGGTGGCCCACACCACGATGTCGGCGCGCTGCATCTGCGAGAGCGGCACCGGGCCCTGGCGGGTGTCCCACAGCAGCGCTCCGCCGCTGACCGCGTTGGCCCGGATGGCGTCACGCAAGAAGGCGGTCACATCATTGCGGCTGCCCATGTCGTCATCTACCAGCAGCACGCGGGGCTTGGCTGCGGTGCCCGGCTGGGTAGGGGCAGGCTGGGCGGGTGCCGGCTGAGTAGGGGCGGGCTGGGTAGGGGCGGGCGCAGGGGTTCCCGGCAGGTTCTTGATAAAGCAGCCCTTGCGCTGGCCGGGAGCCGGGTCGGCACCCCACTCCTGCACGCTGCACATGAAGCCGTCGGTGCCGACCCCGTTCAGGTAACGTCCTGCCGTGCCGAAGTACGCCTCACGTACACCGCTGAAGTCGCACTTGGAACCTTCCAGCGCACACAGGGTGAAGCCGGCCGGGCCAGTCGGAGCCGGCGCAGTGGGGGCCGGCGTAGTAGGAGCCGGTGCAGGAGTGGGAGTAGGCGCGGGGGCCGGGGTAGGGGCAGGTGCCGGGGCCGGAGCCGGCGCAGGTGCGCCCACCGTCGTCACGCTCAGGGTCAGGGTGCGGGTGCGGGTGCGGGTGGGGGCGTCCACACTGGTGGCGGTGACGGTGATGGGCTGAAGGCCGTCCGCAGCCGAGGCATTGGTCACCGTGATGACGCCGCCGCTCAGGCTGGTCTGCAGGCCGGCGGGCGCATTGATGGCGATGTTGGCCGGAATGTTCGTCCACAGCTGCACGGCACGAGACTGCCCACGGCTCAGCATGAATTCGCCGGGCGTGGCACTGAAGGCCAGTTCGGGCGCAGGGGTGGGAGCCGGCGCAGGGGTAGGAGCAGGCGTGGGGGTGGGAGCAGGTGTGGGGGTGGGAGCAGGTGTAGGGGCTGGGGTAGGTACCGGCGTGGGGGTAGGAGCCGGAGCGGGGGCAGGAGTAGGAGCCGGCGCAGGCGCGGGCTGATTCAGGTTCACCCCCAGGCGGCCCAGAGCACCGGGGACGCTGATCTGGCCGAAGCCTACGTTGTTGTTCTTGGCGCCGGCGTTGCTGGCACTGCTGTACAGGGCGTTCTTGACGGCGTCTACGGTGCTGCCGGGTTTGGCCTGCAGCATCAGGGCCACAGCTCCAGCCGCAATGGGGCTGGCCTGTGAGGAGCCGCTCATCGCCCCGTAGCCACCGCCGGGGAAGGCACTGGTAATGGTCACGCCGGGCGCGGCGATGTCGGGCTTGGTGACCTGCACGTTCTGGCCATTGATGTTCCAGATGGCGGGGCCACGGCTGCTGAAGGTCGCCACCTGACCGCTGGCGTCTACCGCGCCTACGCCGATGGCTTCGGGCAGGTTGCCGGGGCTGCCGGTGGTGCCGGCGGTGGGGCCATAGTTGCCGATGGCGAACACCGGCACGATACCGGCATTCAGCATATTGGTCACTGGCACGCGGAATTCGTTCCAGCTGCCGGGAATCCCCAGGCTCATGTTGACCACCTGCGCGCCGTCGTTGGTGGCGGCGTTGTTGTCGGGGTCAATGACGTACTGCATACCGGCAATCACCTGCGCGAAGGTGCCCTCGTTGTTCGGCAGCACCAGGGCGCTGATGACCTTGGCGTCCGGGGCCACACCTACGGTGTTGCCCACCAGCAGGCCGGCGGTGTGGGTGCCGTGGTTGGTGGTGTCGCGGGGTACAGCGCCGCTCACGCGGTTGCCTTCGGCATCGAACTCGGCAAAAGCGGCCAGCTTGCCGCTCAGCTCGGGGTGCGAAGCGTCAATCCCGCTGTCCAGGTGCCCGATACGGATGCCCGAGCCCTTGAATCCGGCGGCCCAGGCCTGCGGCGCTCCAATCTGCTGCAGGTGGGCTGGGGTGCCGGCGGGCGCGGCGGCCGTACTCAGGGCCACGGCGCGGGGCACCTCCACCTGGAAGTTCTCGAACACTTCCTTGACGTTGGGCAGCGCAGCCAGCGCCAGCGCCTGACGGGGAGTCAGCGGCAGGTACACGCTCTGGTCCAGCCACAGCTCAGTGCCGGCGCCGCTACGCAGGGCCTGGTTCAGCAGCGCGGCCGACGGCCCCAGGCGGCTGAGGTTCTGTGCCAGCTGGGAGCGCAGCTGCCCCAGGTTCTGGCGGCCACGGGCCGTGTTGGAGAACTCGAAGCGCACAATCACGCCGACAGGTTGCTGGTCGCCGGCCTGCAGTTTCTTTTGCAGGCCCGGCGACAGCTTGAAAGTCTGCGCTTCGGCCTGAGTGCCCAGGCCGAGCGACAGGCTGACACCCAGCGCCAGGGCCAGAGAGGTCAAACGGAAAGGTTTCATACCTTTTAGCCTACGGGCCGGAACTGTTCTCCCCCTGACCCCTGCGTGAGCAAACCTTCAGAGACGGTCAGGCGGGCGTCAGTCAGGGAACTGTGGAGGTTCGGCCCTGCGGCCCGGCCTCGGCTGCCAGGCGCACGGCTTGCCGGACCGCCGCGCACACCGCCCGCGCCGTCAGGTCGGTGAGGCGCAGCGGGTCGGCGGCAGGCCGAGTGCCGCTGCTCAGGACGAACGCCGCGTCGCCGTCCCAGCCGGTATGACTGGGAGAAATCACCCGTGCCAGCGCCGCGCACGCTGCGTCGGCCAAGCGGCGGCATTCGGCCTTGGTAAGCGCGTGCTCGGTGGCAACCGCCAGCAGCGTGGTGTTCTGTACCGCCGTGGCCGGAGCCTGGGGCTGAGGGAGGGGCCCCGGCGGCTGACCCAGCGGCTGCCCACGTTCATCCAGCACGTCGCCCACCGGATTGACCACCGCCAGCACGCCCACCCCGACTCCAGCCTCTTCCAGAAAGACGCTGCCCAGGCCCCCGGGCCGGGTGGCGGCCGGACCGCGCCACTTGCTCACCGTGGCCCCGGTGCCGGCCCCCACCGCGCCGCAGGACACCGGAGCGCTGCTGGCCGCCTGGAGCGCCGCCAGGCCCGACTCCGCCGTGGGCCGCGCCTGAGGGTCACCGCTGCCCAGGTCGTAGATGACGGCTGCCGGCACGATAGGCACCCGCGCAAACCCCGTTTCTACCCCCCGGCCCTGGGTTTCCAGCCCACGCATCAGCCCGTCGGCGGCGGCCAGACCGAAGGCGCTGCCCCCCGTCAGCAGCAGGGCGTGGACCCGCTCCACTGCCTTTTCGGGGGCCAGCAGCACGCCCTCGCGGGTGCCGGGGCTGGGGCCCAGAAAACTGGCCGACGCCACTGCCCCTTCCGGTGGGCAAAGGACGACGGTGCAGCCGGTGAGGCCCACCGGATCGGTCCAGTGCCCCACCTGAAAGCTCGGCAGCGCCGTGAGGGTGGCATTGGCAGTGAGGGTCATGGGTGCAGTCTAGGCGGGATGACCGGGCTGCAGGAAACCGCTGCCCAAAAGACCGGGCCCATGCCAGATGGAACATGGGCCCGTGCCATCAGGGGCAGCTCAGGGCGTCTTGAGAGCGTAGCCGATACCGCGCACCGTGCGAATCAGGCCGTAGCCGTCCAGGTCGCGCAGCTTGGAGCGCATGTTGGCCATGTGGACATCCACCACGTTGGAGTTGCTGGGCAGGTCGCCACTCCACACCTCGCGCTCGATTTCGGCGCGGGAATAGACCCGGCCCGGCTGCCGCGCCAGGAACGTGAGTAGGTCGAACTCGCGGGGCGAGAGCCGCACCTCGTGACCCTTGAAGTAGCACAGCCGCTTCTGGGGATGAATTTCCAGGTCGCCCACCCGGATCACGTCGCCGTGCTGCTGGTGGCGCAGCTGCACCTTGACGCGGGCGACCAGTTCCTCGGGGTAGAAAGGCTTGGTCATGTAGTCGTCGGCGCCGGCTTCCAGCAGCGCCACCTTGCGGTCCAGTGCGTCCATCGCGGTCAGGATGATGATGGGCATGGAGCTGTTCTTGCGCAGGCGGCGGGTTACCTCGGCGCCGTCCAGGTCAGGCAGGCCCAGGTCCAAAATGACCAGATCGGGGTGCTCCTCGCGGGCCAGTGTCAGTCCACTGATGCCGTCGGGCGCGGTCAGCGCCTCGTAGCCGGCCTGCTCCAGTTCATACTGCACCACCCGGCTGATATCCGGGTTATCCTCGATGACCAAAATCCGCTGCTCCATGTACTCCTTACCTTTCCGGCCCTGGCTCACCGGCCGTCAGCTTTATTCATGAAAATGTGAAATAAGTCTAGCCAGAGACCCTGCGGGGGAATCACGGTTACTTTTAGGCTCTCTTTATGCTGGAGAATTGTCAGAATAGCTGCTTACGGCCCGCAGCGCCAACCGAAAGTTGCCTGGCGGGTCCGGCCGGCGCAGCGCTGCTCTAGACTGCCGCCATGACCGACCTGTTCGCAGATTCCGCCCTGAACGGAGAGACGGCCTTCCTGAACGGCGCCGAGCTTTACTTCGCCTACCAGCCCGCCGATTCAGAGCGGCCCACACTGGTGTTCCTGCACGGCGGCCCCGGCTACAACAGCTTTTCTTTTCAGGAGCTGTTCGGCGAGCGGCTGCAGGAGGCCGGCTGGCCCGCTGTGTACCTCGACCAGCGCGGCTGCGGCCGCAGCGCCCCCCTGGCCGAGACCGAGCAGGGCGAAGACGCGCTGGACCTTGACACGCTGGTCGGGGACGTGGAGGCCCTGCGCGCTCACCTGAACCTGGACCGTATCGTGCCGCTGGGCCACGGCTTCGGCGCCCTGATTGCGCTGGAGTATGCACGGCGCTACCCGCAGCACACGGCGCGGGTCGTGGCAGTCAGCCCGTGGGTCCACTTTCCGCAGCTGGCACTCACCCTGCTGGCCGAGGCGAGTGCCCTGAAAGGTCAGCCTCTGAACGACCCGGCAGACGAACTGCGTGCCCAGACCCCGGAAGGCGAGTACCCAGCGGTGGGCGCAGCCCGCGTGCAAGCCGCGTTCGACCTGCTGAACGCCCGCGACCTGCTGAACGCGCTGCAATTCCCGGACCCGCAGGCCCGCATGCAGCTGGAATTCGTGGACGCCGAAGGCCAGCTGACCGGCCGCGCCGAGGTGGGCGAGGCGCTGGTGTACCAGGGACTCTGGGAGTTCGAGTATCCCCCCTTCTTGCAGGAAATCACCCGGCCCATCTTCGTGATCGCGGGGGTGCACGACCGCAGCTCGTACCCCGAGCAGACCGACTGGTTGGAGGATTTGGGCGGTGCCGACGTGACCGTACTGGACACCGGACATTACCCCTGGCTGGATGATGAGGACGCCTTTGCGGGAGCGTTGCAGGAAGCCCTGACCCGCTAAGGCGCCGGGCTATGCTGGCCGCATGACCAAGCGCGACGCCACCGAACGCCCGGCCGAGCAGGGTGGGCTTCCCAACGAGTACACCCCTGGCCGCGCCGAGGCCGCTGCACAGGACCGCCCAGCCCAGGGACTGGACAGCGGCGAACTGCTGATCAGCGGGGTCAACACCGGCCCGGCGCGTGAAGAGCGCGGCAGCCTCTCTCCGACCGAGGAACGCGCCCGCCTGACCCTGCGCCCCGAGGGAGAAGACCCCACCTACCGGGAAAACCCGGAAGCCGACCCGGACGCCCTGGCTGACCGCGGCGACTGACGGCCTGCAGCGACAAACACTGAAGTGCACAGGGCCGGCGCCAGCTTTCACAGCGGCGCCGGCCCTGTCTGTTCTGCCACCTCGCTAGGCCAGGAACTCGGTCAGCAGGTTGCTCACGCGCACCGGCTCGTCGCGCATCAGCCAGTGGGTGGCGTCCGGGAAGCGCACCACCCGCAGGTCCGGCACCCACTCCTCCAACCCTTCGCTCAGCTCGGGCACCAGCGCCACGTCCTGCATGCCCCACAGCAGCAGCGTGGGCGCCTGCACCCGTGCCCCCTCCACATTGCCGAAGCGGACCAGAGCGCGGTAGTAGTGAATCATGGCGCTGGCCGCACCGGGCTGTGACCAGGCCGCCTGATACCCCGTCAGGTCCGCCGCGCTGAAACTGCCGGGTCGGCCGTGCAGGGCGTACCGCCCCAGCAACGGCAACAGCTGTTCAGGCAACCAGGGTAGCTGAAAAAAAGCCACATACCATGACCGCCGCTTTTGCTCGGCGCGGCGCAGTTCACGCCGGAAGGCTGCCGGGTGCGGCGCATTGAGCACGGCCAGACGGTCCACCACCTCGGGGCTGCGAATCGCCAGCGCCCAGGCGATGATGCCGCCCCAGTCGTGCCCCACCACGTGGGCGCGGGTGTAGCCCAGGCTGTGAATCAGGGCCACCACGTCGTCCAGCAGGGTGTCTATCCGGTAGGCCTGCACACCAGCGGGCCGGTCGCTGAGGTGATAGCCGCGCAGGTCCGGGGCCACCACGCGGAACCCGGCGCGGGCCAGCGGGCCGATTTGCTTTTTCCAGGCGCGGCTGTCTTCGGGAAAGCCGTGCAGCAGCAGCACGGGTGGGCCGCTTTCCGGCCCAGCTTCCAGGCAGTGCAGCCGGATACCGTTCACATGGCGCAGGCGGTCGGTCCAGGGCGGGGTGCGGGGGCTCATGGACCCATTGTGCGCCCGGCCTGCCTGCGCAGACAGCAACCTGTGACCAGCGCCAGCCGCGTTACAATGGGCCGCGTCCCGCAGGCGCCGCTCATGCCGCGCGTGCGATGTCATCAAGGAGCGAACTGAACAATGGCAGGTCACAACAAATGGTCTCAGATCAAGCGAAAAAAGGGCGCCAACGACAAGAAGCGCAGCGCCATCATCTCCAAGCACCTGCGCGCCATCACGGCGGCGGTGCGTTCGGGGGGCAGTGACGACCCCAGCGGCAACCTGGCCCTGAAAAACGCCATCGCGGCGGCCAAGTCCGACACGGTGCCGGTGGACAACATCAACAACGCCATCAAGCGGGCGGCGGGCGGCGCGGATTCCGGGCAGGATTTCAAGGAAGTCACCTACGAGGGCTACGGCCCCGGCGGCACTGCCATTTTTATCGAGGCGCTGACCGACAACGTGAACCGCACCGTGGCCGACGTGCGCGCCGTGTTCAACAAGCGCGGCGGCTCTCTAGGCAACTCGGGCAGCGTGGCGTGGCAGTTCGAGAAAAAGGGCGTGATTCTGCTGCCCGATGCCAGCGAAGCGGCGCAGGAAGCCGCCATCGAGTACGGCGCCGAGGACCTTCAGGTGTCCGAGGACGGCCTGGAAATCACCACCGACCCCACCGAGCTGTACGCGGTGCAAGACGGCCTGGCCTCGGCGGGCTTTACCACCGAGAACGCCTCGCTGAGCCGCATTCCCAGCAACACGGTGGCCGTGAGCAGCGAAGACGCCGGCAAGCTGCTGCGTATCGTGGACGCCCTGGAAGAACTGGACGACGTGCAGAACGTGTTCACCAACGCCGAGTGGCCCGACGACCTGGACCTGGGCTGAGTCCCGGCGGTTGCTGTGCCCCTGCCTGAACTGCTGCACCTCCCCGGCGAACCCCTGACCGGGGTGCAGTCTGGGCTGCGGGCCTTCGACTTGCTGGGCACCCTGGCTTTTGCGATGTCGGGAGCGCTGCTGGCTGTCCGCAAGCGCTTCGATATGTTCGGCGTGCTGGTGCTGGGCGCCGTGACAGCCGTGGGCGGCGGCGCGGTGCGCGACACCCTGACCGGCCAGACCCCGCCCCTGTTTCTGCGCGACGAGCTGTACGCCTGGCTGGCACTGGGCGGCGGGCTGCTGGCCTTCGCGTTCGGGGAGCGGCTGGCCCGCTTCGAGCGCACCATTCAGGTGTTCGATTCCATCGGTCTGGCGGTGTTCGCCTCGTCCGGGGCACTGGGCGCACTGGCGCTGGGGCTGGGGCCGCTGGGCGTGACCTTTGCCGGCATGCTGAGCGGCGTGGGCGGCGGAATTATCCGCGACCTGATCGCCAACGAGGTGCCGGAAGTGATGTACCGCCGCGACCAGCTGTACGCCACCGCCGCCGCGCTGGGGGCCGCCACCGTGTACCTGAGCGTGCCCCACCTGGGGGTGCTGGGCGGGCAACTGGCCGGAATTGCCGCCGTGCTGCTGCTGCGCGTCATCTCGCGCCAGGGCTGGGTGCAATTGCCGGTACGGCGCTTGCCGGGCGAGTAGATGCCGGGGAGACAGCATACCCACAACCTTCATGCAAAGTGGCGGGCCTGCCCGGATTCCTCCCGAAGTTGGCCCGCGCTTGGCCTCTGCTGCGCCTGGTATTGCCAGGTAAATGACTCACCCGGTCAGAGGGTCAGAGCAAACTCCGCCACTGGACCAAGATGAGATGAGGTGAAGGCGCGGTCAGCCTGAGCCGCAGCCCGCCGCCTAGACTGTGGCCATGCGAAAAATTGCTGCTTTTGGGGCCGCCTTGCTGCTGTCCAGTGCTTCGGCTCAGGTGATGGGCCAAGCACTTTCCCTGCCACAGACCGGCATCTGCGAAGTGTTCGGCTGCAAGAACCTGAAGACCGTGCAAGTCACGCCCCGGATCAAGTACGTGGCCGGTGAGCGTCAGGAACTGACCCCGGAGCTGGGCGGCAGCGCCTTTGGGATGTATGTGGACGGACGACTGGCGATGCTGGGGTGGCAGGAAGGAGACAATTTTGACACCCTCAATCCGAAATTTGGTGACCTCAACCGGCTGGCCAAACTGTTTACGGGTGTGGGCGCGCCACCTGCCCTCAAAACGGGACTATTGATAGCGGCGTAAGTTGGCGTCCATAAGCTGACGGGGCAGGTGAATATAGCGGACCCGCTGCCAGGCGGTGACAAGCCTCTTTTTCAGCGCTCTGATGGAGTGGGCACAAAAGTTCCCCAACACATTGCGCTTGACGTAGGCCCACACCAACTCGATCGGGTTCAACTCTGGAGCATACGGAGGCAGAAAGATCAGAGAGAGGCGTTCGTGGGAACCCACGAACGCCTGGGTTACTTTCGCGTGATGAATTTTCGCATTGTCCAGCACCACGACGATGTTCCCCTGAACTTGGCGCAGGATGTGCCCAAAGAATCGGATGACCTCTCCACTGCGGATCGCTCCGGATGTTGTGTGCTGGAAGAATCGTCCATCTGAAGTGATCGCCCCAATCGTCGAAAGCTTCTCCCAGTTCGCTCTGAGCGTGACCAGGGGCGTCACGCCCCTGGGGGACCACGTTCGCCTTCGCACGCCTTTCAACGAGAATCCGACCTCATCCAGATAGATGATTGTGGCTCCCTCAGCGACCTTTTTTTTCCAACTCCGGGAGCACCTGTTCCCGCCAGGATGCAATCCGAAGTTCGCTCCGCTCAGCAGCCCGCCCATCTGGCATCTGTGGGCTGAACCCCAACTTTCGTAGGATTTTACGGACGTGATCATGGTGGTACCACACCTCGAAGTGCCGCCCGATCAGCTCTGCCACACGTTTTGTCGTCCAAGTTTCGTCAGGAAACCCATGCTGCAGAGCACCCTCCCGCAGGAGGGTGCGAAGCTGGTCGTGCTGAGACTCAGTCAGCCGAGCAGGACGACCAGAGCTGACCGTCGCTTGCAAGCTTCCCTTCTTTCTGAGCCGAGCACTCCAAGAAGTCACCGTGAGCACGGAGACGCCGAAGTGAGCAGCGATTTCGCGGTGTGTGTGGCTGCCTTGCTGCAGCCACTCGGTAGCAGCCAGACGCCGCTCCTCAAGTTGGGCACGAGAATATTGGTTCGGTTGCCATTCCACGGTCCCTAGAGTTTAGCAGCGCATACTTACGCCGCTATCAATAGGTGAAGTCGGCCTCCCCATGCAGGGCAACTATCTGGTCCGGGGAGCTGTCATGCACAGCTTTATCGGCGGTGGTCTGAGAACCGTAGCAGTCACCGATCAGCGGCACTATGCCCTGCTGCGAAATCTGGTCGGGCGCAACGACGCCGCCGCTGCCCAGGCGATCATTGAGCGGGGCCTGCGAGCATCCGGGCTGAGCTACCAGAAGGTCGGCGGCGGCTACCGCATCTCCCCCACCACAGCGACGACCGCGGGCCAGCTGGACCGGGTGTTTGCCGCGCAAAACTTACGCAAGTGCACAATCTGTGACCGGCACTTCCTGCGGTACTTCCTGCCCGCCTTTTCAGGGACGCAAATTGACGTGAATGCTTACGTAGCCAAAGGACAGACGCTGCAAATGGGCGACCGCATTGACCGGGGAGGCATCGCCTATATGGACATGACCATAGAGAAACTGCCCAGCTGGAAATAGGAGGCTGAGGGGCGGGCAACCGGGTCATGCGCCCCCCAGCCCCGTATGCTGTGGGGTGATGACGCCCGAACGTTACGCCAAAATTCTGCGCGTGCTGCGCCTGCGCCAGCCCACCCTCAGCGTCCTGATGGACGAGGTCAACAAGCCACACAACCTCAGCGCGATTCTGCGGACCTGCGACGCGGTAGGCGCGATGACCGCCCACGCCGTGCCGCCGCAGAGCATGAGCCTGGGGTCGTTCCGCTCCCGCATCTTCGAGGCCAGCTCCGGCAGTGCCCACAAGTGGGTCAGCGTGCAGCAGCATGCCTCGGCACTGGAGGCCATCCGCACGCTACAGGGGCAGGGCGTGCAGGTGCTGGCGACCCACCTCTCGCAGCGCTCGGTGGACTACCGCGAGCCCGACTACACCCGTCCCACCTGCGTGCTGCTGGGCGCCGAGAAGTTCGGCGTGAGTGACGTTGCCGCCGAAGCCGCCGACGCCAACATCGTCATTCCCATGATGGGTATGGTGCAGAGCCTGAACGTATCGGTAGCCGCTGCCACCATCCTGTTCGAGGCGCAGCGCCAGCGGCTGGAAGCCGGGATGTATGCCCAGCCGCAGCTGAGCGACGAGGAACTGCGCCGCATGGCTTTTCGCTGGGCCTACCCTGACCTGGCCGAGAAATACGACGAGCAAGGCGTAGAATACCCACCGCTGGATGAGCAGGGGCAAATCATCGGCTGAGAGAGCATCCCAATGGACCAGGTTTTACTCAATAAAGTCAAAGCTTCGCTGCCTTTCCTCCTCATCCTGCTGCCGGTAACGTTTTACCTTGCCCCCTACATGGGAGCGAAACGCCTACACATCAGTCGGGAGAGTGTCGGAGAAGCCTGACCCTTCACTTTCGACAAAGGCACCCTATCTTGCCTCAAGCCAAAGCTGCTGATAGTGACCGACACGAAAGCGAAGGTGACCTACGCTCTCAACTGGCACACCCTCTTGATGGCCCCGAATCAGAGATGGAGATCCGTGGAGGAGGGCTTGTTGCCGTCTGCGTCTATGCCCGCGCCCGAGCAGGGCTTGCGACTGATTCAGGAACAGGCAATGTCACTTTGTACCTGTTCCATGATCGACTTTCGCCCTCAGTGCTGACAGCAACTCGCCCTCCAACCTCTAGTCTCAGCCCAATCAGTGCGCCCCGGCTCCCAGCTCAAAGGTCAGCGTGGCGTAGGCCGCCAGATTCTGGCACTCGCTGGCCTCGGGGTAGGCAGTTTTGTGAATTTGACTTTCCAGAATCCCTGGCGCAGTGGCAGAAGTTCTACTTTGCCCTCGGCATCGGTCAGCTTGGGAAAGGCCTGGGCTTCGGCGGCGTGTCCCACTTCCTTGTAGGAGGTGTCGAAGCCGGCAAAGCTGGCTGTAACGGTCACCGCCCCAGCCTAGCCCAGTTTTCGATTTTGGTAAAGTATTATCATTTAAGCGCCGGTAAAAGGGCAGACTGGGTGGCCTGCCCTCTCCCCCGCCAGCCGCCTTACGCCCCGTACTTTTCCAGCTTCAGGGCGTTTGCCATCAGCAGCGGCATCAGGGCGGTGCCGGGGCGCAGGCCCAGGCTGCCCTTGACGGCCTCGGTCTCGGTGAAGCGCTCGGCGGCGTCGCTGCGGCCGTACTTGCTGTGAATCAGCACCGGGACCGGGTGCCAGGAGTGGCTGGCCAGCCGGGAAGGGGTGGAGTGGTCGCCCACCACGCACAGCACATCGGGGTTCAGGTCCAGAATCTGCGGCAGGACGCTGTCGAACAGCTCAATTTTGCCAACTTTGGCGTCGAAGTTGCCGTCCTCGCCGGTAGAGTCGGTCTTCTTGACGTGAAAGAAGAAGAAATCGTAGTTGTCCCACTCGCGGCGCAGGGCGTCCAGCTTGCCTTCTGGCGCGTCTTCCACGCTGTCCACGTCCAGCACGTTCATTCCCACCAGGCTGGCGAGGCCCTTGTACATCGGGTAGCCCGCGATGCAGGCGGCACTCAGCTTGTAGACATCGCTGAACTGCGGGAAGTGCGGCACGTCCGAATAGCCCCGGAACAGCACCCCGTTGACCTGCGGCTCGGCGCTCAGGGTGGCCTCAGCACGCTTCACGAATTCGTTGACCAGATTGGCCGTCTTCTGGCTGGCCTCGTCGCCGGCCTGGGCGTCGCGGGGCGGCACGCCGGTGACCTGTGGGTCCACATCGCTGATGTGGGCGCCCAGCGGCGTGGACCCGGCGCGGAACACCACCACGAAGCGGTGCTCGGACTCGGTATAGATTTCGACCGGGGTGGAGTCAATTTCGTGGATAGCGGCGCGCAGCTTCGCCACGATTTCCTCGTTCTTTTCGGTGGTGGGGCGCCCGGCGCGGCGGTCCAGCACGGTGCGGCCCTCACCCAGGGTGGCAAAGTTGCCGCGCACCGCCACGTCGCCGGCATTCAGTTTCACGCCGATGCCCACGGCACTCAGGGCGCCGCGTCCGACCGTGTAGGTCAGGGGGTCGTAGCCGAACAGACTCAGGTGGCCAGGTCCACTGCCCGGGGTGATGCCGGGGCCGACCAATTCCAGCTGGCCCAGCTGGCTCTGCGCGGCCAGAGCGTCCAGAAAGGGGGTCTTGGCCGCTTCCAGCTCGGTGGGGCCGCCCGGGGACATCGGCAGGCCGCCCACGCCGTCCAGCACCACCAGCACGATTTTGCTGTCGGTCTTTTTCGAAAGGCCGCTGATTACCGGAATCAGGTCTGTCATGCCTTCCACTGTAGCGCCGCAGGGTCAGGTGGAAGCCTGGGGCCTGGCTGCGGCACGGCTACCGGTCCGGCAAGCCTTCTCCTCATGCCCGGCCGGTATAGTGGGCAGCAACTGTGCGCTGCAGAAGGCTCCCGCGCTTTTTGAGGCGAGAAGCCCGCAGCACACCCGAAGAAAGGACCCTGACCCGACACCTTGAACCCGCTGCCACAACTCAGCCTGCTTCCTCCACTGGGCCTGCTGGACCTGGCCGACATCGCTCTGGTGGCGTTCGTGCTGTACCAGGGGTACCAGCTGGTATCGGGCACGCGGGCCGTGAACCTGGTGCGCGGCATCGCGGTGTTTCTGGTGGTGTGGTTCGTGGCGCAGCTGCTGGGCATGGTGGCCCTCAGCACGCTGCTGGGGCAGGTGGGCACCATCGGTATCTTCGCGCTGGTGGTGCTGTTTCAGCCCGAACTGCGGGCCGCGCTGGAGCGTATCGGGCGGCCCCGGCTGCGCGAGGACGATGGCGGCGGCGCCGTGTTGCAGGACATCTCCCGGGCAATGGAGCGCCTGGCCGAGCGCAAAATTGGCGCGCTGATCGCCATCGAGCGCGGCACTCCTCTGGGCGAAATTGCCGCCAGTGGAGTGCCGCTGGACGCCCGGGTCAGCGTGCCTTTTCTGGAAGCGCTGTTTGCCCGCAACGCTCCTCTGCACGACGGCGGCGTGGTGATTCAGGGCAACCGGGTGGCCGCCGCCGGCTGCCTGTTCCCTCTGCAGGCCAGCGACGGCACCTACCGGCGCTACGGCACCCGGCACCGGGCCGCCATCGGGCTTTCGGAAGTGACCGACGCGGTGGTGCTCGTGGTCAGCGAGGAGCGCGGTTCCATGCGCATTGCGCTGTCAGGCCGCCTGGGGCCGGACCTGAACATCACTGAACTGCGCGAGCAGCTGCGCGTACTGGTCTACGACCGCGAGGTGCAGTCGCTCAGCCACTTCGGTGACGCCCCCGAGCCGGAAGCCGCAGCGGACAGCGGGGCAGCTCAGGCCGGGCAGACTTCCTCGGGTCCGGCCGCTGTGAGTCAGGACGGCCCGCAGGGAACCGCCGCGCCCCCGGCGCCACAGGCTTCCGCTGCCCAGGTTCCCACCTCTCAGGAGCAGCCATGAGTGCTCCGCGCACCCCCCGTTCTACAGAAGCGCAGCCACAGGGCCATGCGCTGCGTCGGCCGCAGACGCGGGAGCAGATGCGCCGTGGTCTCGGTCACGACTGGGCGGCCAAACTGCTGGCCCTGCTGGCCGCCTTCGTACTGTGGTTCTTCGCTTCCGAAGACCGCCGGGCGATTATCGACCAGACCTACGACGTACCAGTCAACGTGCGCGATAACACCGACGAGAATGCCGCCGAGACGCGGGCCGTCACCGGCCTGTCCCCCGGCACCATCAAGGTGACGCTGAGCGGCCGCCCCGAACGCCTGCGCGAACTGCGCGGCGAGATGATTGAAGCGGTGGTGAACGTGACCGACATCGCCGAAGGGTCGTTCAACCAGCCGCTGACCGTGACCGCGCCGGGCGGCACCGAGGTGGTCCGGGTCACGCCCGACCGGGTGCAGGGCGTGGTAGATACCGTGCAGACGCGCAGCCTACCGGTCACGGTGACGGTCTATGCGCCGGACAGCACCCTGATGCCCAGGTACCAGGCGCAGCCGGCCGAGGTGACGGTCAGCGGTCCCAGCCGGGCGGTCAACGAGGTCGAGCAGGTGATTTACGCGCCGGTCGAGTTGCAGCCGGGCGAAACCCGCTCGGTCACGCTGCTGCCCCTGGACGGCGACGGCCAGCCGGTCACCGACCTTACCCTTTCGCCGGCCACCGTCCGGCTGACACGGGCGGCCTCGGATGGGCAGCCCAGCACGGCGCTGCCGGTGCGGCTGGCTCCCCCGCCGGGCGGCCTGCAACTGACCTCCGCCCGCCTGTCGCCCGAGCAGGTGCGGGTCATAGGCCCAGCCGACGCTCTGGAGGGGCTGACCGAGCTGGTCGGCACCGCCGAGTACCGCACCGGCAGCTACCAGACCGAGGTGCGGTTTGAGCCTCCCAGCGGCGTGCAGGTGCTGGACCGGGTCACGGCGCAGCTGGAAGTCCGGCCACAGGCGGCAGGCACGGCCAGTCCCGTAACCACGACCGAGCTTTTCCAGAGCGTCCCCTGAACCCCACAGAGCCGCATTCTGCAGCTCCGTAGCCAGCGCCAGCCGGGGAGCGGCCCGGCTCCGCTGAGCGCAGAAATCTAAACCCCCCGTTCAGGCTGCGGCGGTATAGTGGCTGCCATGTTGCGGTTAGCACCTGCCCCCCTTCTGTGCTCTGTCGCGCCTCGCCCGCGCCGCTGCTTCGGCGCCGCGCCCCAACGGTTCTGATGGCCTCTGCTCCCTATCTGCTAGACGGCCTCGCCCTGCAGGTGGCCCGGCCACAGGCGATTGCCACGCCCGCCACCGAGACACCGCTGTGTTCCAACCTGGGCGAGCTGCCGCAGCCGGCTGCCGCCCCGCAGGACCTGCCGGCCTGGATGACGGCCGAGTGGCCCCGCTGGGCCGGCGAAGTGCAGGCCCGCGTGAACCCTACCCGCTGGGAACATGTCAAGCGGGTGGCGCTGCTGGCTGCGCAGATTGCCTACGCCGCTGGCCTGGACACCCGCCGCGCCTACGCCGCCGGTATCCTGCACGACCTGGCCCGCGATTTCGGAGGCGAGGAGCTGCTGCAGCTGGCCCCACCCGAGTGCGACCTGGACGAGCGCTGGCCACTGGCGGTGCATGGCCGCGCTGCCCGCCGCGCCCTGGAGGCGCTGGGATTTACTGACCCGGTGGTGCTGGACGCCGTAGAGGACCATGTCACCGGCCCCCGGCCAGGGCACGCCGTTTCGGCCTGCGTGTATATCGCGGACGTGTCCGAACCTGGGCGCGGCGTGAACAGCGACATCCGCGAACTGGCCTTGCAGGCCCCTGGCGCCGCCCTGGCGCAGGCCATCGGGTCCAAGGTGCGCTACCTCAGCGGGCGGGGCACCGAGGTTCACCCGCGCACGCTGGCGCTGTACCGCTGGCTGGAGCAAGAAGGCCACATCCCCTGGGCCGGAGAAACCCCCGCGTGACGCAGCGGCCCCAGTCTGGCGGCCGCCGGCCGCCGGTGCTGCCCGGCGCCGGCAGGACCCCCGCCGAGCGGCGCCGGGCCCGGCTACGCGGCCTGCAACTCGGCGGGCTGACGCTCGGGGCGCTGTGCTGGGGCGGGGCCGCTTGGCTGACCTTCGGGGCTGGGCAAACTGCCGGCTACCAGGCCGAGCAGCGCCCCGAGTTCACCTTTTTGCTGGCTGGACGCGACGTGGCCTACTGCGGCTACCACCTGCGCTGCGAGGACCAGACCCAGCGCGAGAATCTGTTTCAGGAAATCAACACCGATACCCTGATGCTGATCAAGGTGACCGGCCCCCGGGTCGAGGTCCTGAACATTCCCCGCGATACCAACGTGGGCGAATACGACCCCGAGAAGACCGCCACCGAGCAGAAAATCAACCACCAGTACTGGGCGGGCGGCCCCCGCGCCCTGACCCGCGCCGCAGAAACCATCACCGGCAGCCCCGTAGATGCCTACGTCGTGCTGAACGAGGACTACGTGGCCGAGCTGATTGACGCGCTGGGCGGCCTGACCGTCACCGTGCCGCCGGGCGGCATCCAGTGGGAGGACAAGGCCGCCGGCATCCACCTGGACCTGAAGCCGGGCGAGCAGCACCTTGACGGCCGCACCGCTGCCCTGTACCTGCGGGTCCGCAAGGGCGTAGGGGACGACTGGGGCCGCATCGACCACCAGAAACAGGCCCTGACCCAGCTGATAGGCAAGCTGCGCTCTCCACAGGGACTGCGCGTGTTGCCTACCTTGATTTCAGGATTCGGGGAGAACATCGAAACCGACCTCAGCCCCGAGCGCCTGACCGCACTGCTGCCGTACCTCTCGCAGCTAAACCTGACTTTTGCCACGCTGCCCACCACCTCTATTCCGGACAGCTTCAACCTGGCGGTGGACCGCGCCGCCCTGAGCCGCGTATGGACCAACCCGGCCCTGGAAGCCGAGCGCCGCGAAGCCGAGCGTCAGCAGGAGCTGGAGCAGGCGCAGGGCGGGACAGGCCCGGAGGAAAGGGAGGGCGAGGCAGCCGCCGACCCCACCGCCGCTCTGGCCGAGTTGCCGCTGGTGATTCACGACGGCTCCGGCGCGCTGCTGGGCCCGGCCCTGGCACGCAGTCTGGAGCAGGTGGGCTACCGCAATATCCAGTTGCAGCTGGAGCCGCCCGACCCCATGAGCAGCCAGGTTCTCACACTGGACGCTCCCGCCGAGGCCAGCGCCCTGGCACAGCTGCTGGGTCTGCCCCGGCTGCAGGGCGAACGCTTCGAGCTGCAAAGCGGCGAGGTGGCCGTGTGGCTGGGCACCGACGCCCGGACCCAGCTGGGTGCGCTGCTGCCGCTGCGCCGCCCCACCGACGGCCGGCAACTGGGCCTCACCAGGGAGGACGCGGCCGCACTGCTTCAGGACACTGCCGAGTAGCAGCGGCAAGCGGCGAGTGGGGAGTAGGGAGAGAGTAGGGCGCCTGGCTGGGTTCCTGCTCATCCCCCGCCGCTCACCCTCACCGCTCTAAGCGAAAGCTCAACTGCGCCAGGAGCGCAGCGGCGCCGGGCCTCTGCTATGGTCAGGGCACTCCCATGCGGCCGGCGGTCCCCCCGGGGCATGTGCCCGCCGGCCAACACCTTATGTTCCGCTGCATTTCCCCTTTTTCCTGTTTCCCTGCATCCCCAACCCTTAAGGAGCAACCATGACCAAACAAAAGACCCAGGACCTCCGCCAGCTGCAAGCGCTGGTCGAAGCTGCCCGCGAGCGCCGCGCCGAGAATGTGCGCGTGCTGGACCTCACGGACGTCAGCACCTCGCTGGACTACTTCATCATCTGCACGGCGACGGCCGGGCTGCAGCTGAACGCCGTACAGCAAAGCATCCGTGAGCGCGCCGAGGAAGTCGGCCTGCCGGCTCCCAGCGTAGAAGGCCCCAGTGAACGCTGGCTGCTGCTGTCCTTCGGGGCGATTACCGTGCACATCATGACCAAGGAAGCCCGCGAGTACTACGACCTTGAAGGCCTGTGGAGCGACGCCGAGGACATCGATTTTCCTGAAGTGGTGCCGGGCTGAGGCCTTCCCCCGCGCCTGTTCCAGTGGCCCGCCCCAGCTACAGGGCGGGCCTTTTATGTTGCAGTGCCGCCACATCTGACACAGCGCTGACGAAAATGGCCCGCCGCTGCGGCACAATGTCAGGCGATGAACCATGTCGTCGTAATCGAAGACGAGGCCACCGTCCGGGAGGTGCTGCGCTTCCACCTGGAACGGGCCGGTCTGACGGTGAGTGCCTATGCGGCGGTCGCCGAGGCCGAGGACGCCCTGGCCGGTGCCGACGCCCTGGTGCTGGACTGGATGCTGCCGGGAGAAAGCGGGCTGGGCCTGCTGCGCCGGCTGCGTTCGCACTCCGAACTGCGCCGGCTGCCCGTGCTGATGCTCACCGCCCGCGCCGCCGAGGCCGAGCGGGTCGAGGGTCTGGAAACCGGCGCCGACGACTACCTGACCAAACCGTTCGGCGCCGCCGAGCTGGTGGCCCGCGTGCGTGCGCTGCTGCGCCGTACCCAGCCTGAGCAGCCGCAGCAGCTGAGCAACGGCCCGCTGCACATTGACCTGGCTGCTGCCGACGCCCGCCTAAATGGCCAGCGCCTGAGCCTGACCCGCCGCGAATTTGACCTGCTCACCTTCCTGACGCAGAACGCAGGGCGGGTCTACTCACGCACCGAGTTGCTGGACCGCGTGTGGGGCGCCGATTTTCTGGGCGGCGAACGCACGGTGGACCAACATGTCACGCAGCTGCGCTCGCACCTGGGCGACGCGCCGGGTGCACCTACGTTTCTGGAAACGGTGCGCGGCCGTGGCTACCGCATGCGGTCCTGGGAAGGAGAAGAGTGACCAATGGGGGGGGAATACCGTGAATTCAATGTTCCAGCGGGGCAAAGCGCACCCGAGGCAGCCATGAGCGGCGCGACGCCGAACTGGCTGGACGCTCTGCCGCAGGCGGTGCTGCTGTACCGCCGCGAGCAGACCGAACTGGGCGAGGCGCTGGTGGTCAGCGGACTGAACCGCTCTGCCAGCGAGCTGTGGGGCGTGCCTGAGCACCGTGCGCTGGGCCGGCCGCTGCTGGAAGTGGTACGCCGCCACACCCTGGAAACCCTGGCTGACCGGGGCGGCGAGCTGGAACTGGAAGTGAGCGGCAAGACGCTGCGCTGTCAGGCCCGCCCCGAAGGCCAAGGCGGCGCCCTGATCCTGGAAGACATCAGTGAGCACCGCCGCCGGGAGGCAGAACTGCGCGAGGCGACCGCCGTGCTGTCGCACGAGTTCCGCACGCCGGTCACGGCCATTCGCGGCATCCTCGAAGCGCTGGAATACGACATGCCTGCCGAGTTGCAGCAAAGCTTCGTGGCGCAGGGCCTGCAGGAAACCGAGCGGCTGGCCCGGCTGGTGGAAGACCTGGCGGTGGGCTTCCGGCCGACCCGCGCCCGCACCCTGACCCTGTCCGAAGCGTTCGAGCGGGTAGAGCGCCTGCTGGCCGCCGAGTACGACCTGGGCCGGCCCGGGGCCGCGCCGCGCCGCGGTGCAGCGGCCCCCCGCAAGGCCGGGCAGGTGCAGTTCGGTGAGGACCACCTGGTCCGCGCCGACCCCGACAAGCTGCTGCAGGTGCTGCTGAACCTGATAGAAAATGCCCTGAAGTACGGCCCCGAAGGTGGTCAGATAGAGGTGCAGACCCAGCCCAGTGGCCCCTGGATAGAGGTGGCGGTGCTGGACCAGGGTGCGCCCATCTCGGACACCGAGGGCCTGTTCCGGGCACACACCCGTGGCCGGCACGCCGGCGGGCAGGGCAGCGGCATGGGCCTGTATATCGTGCGCTCTATCGTGCAGGGCTGGGGCGGTCAGGCCTGGGCCGAGCGCCGGGACGAACGCAACGCCTTTTGTTTCACTGTCCCTGGCGTGGGCTGAGGGGCGTGGCCGGTGGCCGGACCTTCACCCAGCCTCTGCGGCTAGAACGTCTTGGGCACCAGCCGCAGCACCTGAATCTCTTTGCTCACGGCCAGATTCTTCAGCCGCTGTCCGTCCAGGTCGCCGGCGCGGGCCAGGGCCTCGGCCTTGCGCCGGTCAATGCTGGCCGCTTCCAGCGCTGCGGCGTCCCCGAACACCTCGCGGAAGCGGTCCAGCGGATATTCCACCCGGCGCGACACCTTCAGTTCGGCGCGGTAGAGCTCCGTCTCGGCACTCTCGCCGGCCGCCAGCGCCTGCTTGATGAGGGCGCCCAGCTCCTCCTTTTCGGCTTCCAGGCCCTGCACGGTGTCGCGCAGCATGGCGTAGCGCTCCAGCAGCTGCGGCAGGGTCATCTGGTCGGGGGACAGGTCGCCGGAGTCGTCCGGCAGCCCGGCCGCTGTCTCAGTCGGCATCTCAGCGGGGGTCCAGTCTTGAGGCATGGCCCAGCTTAGAGCAGTTCTCGGAACGACGTGCCTGAACGGGTGCCAGCTGCCACCTGCCTACCCGGCCCCCGCAGGGCGCAATGGTGGATACTGAATCCCATGTCCCACAACCCAGACCGCCCGGACCAGAGTGCCACCCCCGAGACTGCGGCTGCCGCGCTGGCGGCGACCGTGCCTGGAGCGCTGCCCGACGGGCTGCCCGATCAGTTGCTCAGTGCGGCGCTGGAGCGGCGGCTGCTCAAAGCCATTCGGCGCGGCGCCTCTATGGAGGACATCGCCGAGCTGCGGCCCAACCGGGTCTCCAGCCCCGAAGAAGCGATTCGGGCGCTGGAAGACGGCAACGCCCGCTTTTTTTCCGGTCAGGCCCGCCGTCCGGAAATCAGCGCCAACGAGCGCCGCGCCCAGATTATCGGGCAGACCCCGTTCGCCGCCGTGCTGGCCTGCAGCGACAGCCGGGTGCCGGTCGAACTGGTCTTCGACCAGGGCCTGGGCGACCTGTTCGTGGTGCGGGTGGCTGGCAATGTGGTGGGGGAATCCGGCCTGGGTACGCTGGAGTACGCCATTCGGCACCTGCAGGTGCAGCTGGTGCTGGTGCTGGGCCACGAGGGCTGCGGAGCGGTGGCGGCCGCCATGCTGACGCAGGCCGAAATTGACCAGGAGCCCGAGCACCTGCGCCGCCTGATCGGGCAGATTCAGCCCAGCGTGCAGGACCTGCCGGCCATCCGCGACAAGAAGGCCCGTATGCGCGAAGCGGTGATCAGCAACGTGCGGCTTCAGGTGCACCGTCTGCGCCAGCAAGCTGTCATCCGCGAGGCAGAGGCCAGTGGGCGTATCCGCGTGATTGGCGGGTACTACGAAATCGGGTCCGGCGCCGTAGACTTGCTGACCGAGCCCGAGGAACTGCAACTGGATTAACCCCCAGCGACTATACAGGCCGTATGCGTCTCTGTATCTTGGACGCGTGCATTCCTTACAGAAAGCGGCCCGTGTCCTGGGCGCCTTCGACGCTGACCAGCCCGAATGGGGTGTCCGTGCACTGGCGGCCGAGCTGGAGATGCCCCGCGCCACCGTCCACGCCTACCTGGCTGGCCTGACCGGCGCCGGCCTGCTGCGGCGCACCCCGGCCGGCCGCTACCGGCTGTCGTGGCGCCTGGCGGAAATGGGGGCGCAACTGAACATCTCGCTGCCCTGGTTCATGGCCGCCCGGCAGCTGATTACCCACCTGGCGCTGGATATTCAGACCGTGGCGTTCCTGTGTCTGCTGGAAGACACCGAGGTGGTCTGCGCCATCCGCGAGCGCCACCCCGCCGCCGATATCGACATGCCGCTGGACACCTACCTGCCCAGCACGGCCACGGCCAGCGGCAAGGTGCTGTACGCCTACTTGAATATGCAGCCGCCGGAATTCACCATCTGCACCCCGTCTTCCATCTCCACCGCCGACGAGTGGGAGACCGAACTGGCGCGGGTCCGGCGGCGGGGCTACGCCTACTCCATCGAGGAATGGCTGCCGGACCAGTGCACCCTGGCGCTGCCCTACTGGTACGGCAACCAGGTGGTGGCCGCCGTGGGCATCCAAATGACTGCCGAGCGCTACCTGCGTGAAGAACGCGCCCTGCGTGAGCAGACGGTGCAGATTCTGCAGCAGCACCACGCGACCGGCCCCCACTGAATTTCCAACCCTGATCGGCTCTTTTGGGCCCTGCCGCCAGCAGGGCGGCCGGGCAGCGGCTCCAGGCCGCCCTGCTTCTTCCTTGCCTGCTCAGCCCGGGGGCTCAGGGAGCAAGTCCGGCAGCGTGAGCGGGCAGCTCCGCCGCGCCCCGCTCCGGGTCGGCCTGCAGCTGGGCCACCTGCGCACGCAGCGTCTGCAACCGCTCCTGCAGCTGGGTCAGCGAGGTCTCGGCGGCGCTGAGGCGTTCTTCCTCCTGGGCGGTGAAGCGCGTGTAAGGGCTGATGGCGTCGCGCAGGCGGGTGTCGGCCCGCTCCTGCTCGCGTTCGTACTCGCGCCGCACAATGCGTTCCAGGACTTCGCGCAGTTCCTCTACCCGTGCCCGCAGTTGCCGGTGCGCGGACAGGCGCTTGTTGGGCAGCACGAACAGGCCCAGGCTTCCCAGCGTCAGCCCTGCCAGGATGCCCCCGGTAAAGTCCAGCGCCGAGGCCCCCACCAGCGCGCCGATACCCACGCCCAGGCCCATGCCGCCGGCCAGGCCACCGATCATGCCTTTCATGGAGTCCTCGGCGTCGCGTGAAAGTTCGCGGGCCAGTCCCTGCTCGGTGGTCGTTTCCAGGTGCTCGCGGGCGCTGCCGGCAATTCCTTCCAGCAGCGCGGCGCGGTCGTAGGAGAACCGGGTGCGGGCCACCTCCTGCGAGGGCTGGCGGCGAATCAGGAACGCCTGCACATCTTCCCAGAAGTGCAGGTTGGCCTCCACGAATCGGTCAATCATGTGCGAGAATTGCCGGTCGATGGCGTCCGGCAACTCGGCCACCGCCTCGGCGCGGAACTGTTCTTCTAGCTCGCGGCCATTCATCAGGCCACGCACGTTGGAAAAGCGCAGCTTCTGGTCGATAAAGCGGTCGGCCCGCATCTCGAACTCGCTCAGCAGGCGGCCCACGCGGTTCAGCTGGCCGTCCAGCTCGCCCAGCATGCTTTCGCCGTGGCGCACACGCTGGGCTTCCAGGTCGCGCAGAATCTCCAGGTCGGCGCTGAGGGTTTCGCGGGCGGCGCGGGTGCGGCGAACCTCGCCGTCCAGCAGCTCGGCGGCAGTGTTCAGTGGCCCCTGCAGCTTCAGGCGGGTGCGCTCGGTTTCCGAGAGGCGGCGGCTCAGCGCGTCCCGCAGCGCGGCGAAGCCGGCATCGCCGCCGCGCTGCTCGGCGCGGGCACTCACCAGAAACACCGGTGGATTGAGGCCCAGGACGCCGCGTGCGCCTTTTTCCACGTGCTCGCGCACCTGCTCCCGCTGCTCGGCGGTTTCCAACAGGTCGGCCTTGTTCACGACCATCACCACGCTGCGGCCCCAGCGGGCAGCCAGCTCCAGAAACTGCCGCTCGGACTCGGTAAAGGGCCTATCCGCACTGGTCAGAAACAGCACCAGGTCGGCGCGGGGCAAGAAGCCCTCGGTCAGCGCCTGATGCTGGCGGATGATGGCGTTGGTGCCGGGCGTGTCCACCAACGCGACCCCTTCCAGCCCCGGCAGCGGATGGGTCAGCCGGCTGACAAACGGGTCGGCGGTGGGCTGCATCTCGCCGGCCCGCTCACCATTGACCAGCACGTAAATCCGGTCGGTGGTCGGTGTGACGCCTTCGGGCAGCGCAGCGGTGCCCAGCAACGCGTTCACGAAGCTGCTCTTGCCGGCGTTGAACTCGCCCACCACCACCAGCAAAAAGGTTTCGTCCAGCGCCGAGAGCGCCTGACGGGCATGGGCCTGCGCTTCTTCGGGAGCGCCGCAGCGGGACAGCAGGGCCTGAACGTCGGCCAGAAGGATGCGCTCCTGCGTCAGCAGATGCTGCACCCGGTCAGAGACCAGAGTGGACATGGCTCACAGTGTAGCGCCAGCCAACTGGCTATAGGCTGACGCAGTCCAGTAAAGGAAAAGGACCGTTACCTTCGGCCCAGGTTCCCGGGGAAGGAACGCAGTTCATAGAAGCTGTTGGCTGCCGGCAGTCTGATAACGCGGCCCTTGGCCTGCTGCACCGCTGCAATACGCAGCACAATCTCCTGGGTACTCACCGCCGAGTGCACATTGTTGGCGACCGGCTCCTGAATGAAGGTGAACATGGGCTCGGAAGCGGTCATCGGGGCAATGTTATCGGCCAGCAGATTGGCCGACCCAGTGTTGGGCGGGGCAGCCGCAGGCAGGGAGATGGCCGGAACATAGTTGAAATTTGCTGCGCCAGGTTTGGTGCTGGCCAAAGGTCTGGATTCGCCTGGCAAGGGCTGCGGAGGCAGCACAGCGGATAATCCTGTAAGGTAATTTGCTCGCAACTCAACCAGGACCCACGTGTTTGCATCATTAGGGCCAGCGCCTGGATTGTTGGCGCCGTCGCTTGCTGTGCCCGCAACCCAAACAGAACGTTTCACCGGGTAATAGGCATAGAAGCGGAAGCACCCTTTGGTATCCGCAGTGCAGTTCAGCGCAGCATTTTCCGGCGGTAAGATCATCGCCAGCATGTGCCCACCGTCCACTGTGCCAGTGACTGTATCCAGGTTCCACACACCAGTGCCGGACAGGGGATTCTGACGTAGTTGCCCTGTTCCCAGATTGATCTGGCCGCGGTTAGGGGTATAGATGTACCAGGCCTCTTTGATGCGGCTGGCCAGCAACTGCTCTACGTTCAGCACATCCTGCTGCAATTCGGCCCGCGTATTGACCTGCACGGCACCGTCCGAGGTGCTGGTGAAGAAGGAGGAGACGGCTACCAGTAAGAGGGCAAGAATCCCCATACCGACCAACAGTTCGACCAGCGTCAACCCCTGGGCTCTCTTCGTATTCATAGCGGCCTCAACAGGTCGAGCACAAGGGTCGTGGTCTGATTATTCTGTCTGCTGGTCACCGTGACTCTGCGCATGGGCGGCGCAGGCGGAATCGTCCCGGGGGCAGTCAGAGCGGGACAAACGTTAGCCACTGCAGTTCTCGCCCCAGACCAAGTCACCGGTTGCGCCCTGCTATCGAGTGACTGAATCGTTATCTGATAGCCAGCCGGCAGACCATTGACGCAGGCCAGATCGTAATAAGCCTGCTGGTTCCAGGACGACTTCACCGATTCCAGAATCCTCTGGGCATTGGTGGTGGTATTTAGGCGCTGCTGACTGTCGCCAGTATTGCCGAACAGTCCAACGATCGTAGAGGACAACACAGCAGCCAGTATTGCGAAAAGGGCTAAAGCAACCAAAATCTCTACCAGGGTAAAACCCTGTAACTTTACAAAACTCATTATGACTGTCCCCGAACAACATTGACTTTGCCAGTTACACCGACCACCCGGACCTCAACAGGAGCGACGCCGCCATGTGGACTACTAAGTCGGTAGACTCGGCCCATAGCATCATTGAGAGTAGCAAAAGGCGCTTGATACGTTAAAGTGCCAACACAATTGGTGATGCATTGTAGAGTGATTCCATTACTCAGAACGCGCCGAGTTCCTGGTGTACCTTCTGGGCCAAACGTATAGTTATTAGAGGAAAAACTTAACGTTATATTCTGACTCTCGCGTTGTGCAGCTGAGCGCGAGGCATTAAGGTCACGCGCCAGCATATTGGCTTGCTCAGTGACTTCGTTAGCCCAGATTGCCCGGTTGTAGTTCCCCCATCCTATGCTGAGAAGGATGCCGACCACAGCCATGACTATCAGAAGTTCAAGCAGTGACATCCCCTGTGTCCAGCGCGCCCCCATATTCACTGGAAATCTCCTACCGTCCCCTGCTGAACAGTGACATCTTCCAGACGGGCTCTTTGAGCAGCGTCAGTGGTAGTCCAGGAAGGAGACACAGGCCAGAATGGAGGGGCAACACCTTCACGAAACCGCTTATCGTAAGTAAAATTGCGGCCGTACCCTGAAACGTCAGCGTTGTTGTCCGGGTTGAAAGTACCAAACGCACCGTACCAGTTTTCTACCAGAGATCCCCGAATGTGCACGCGGCCACGCTGCGAAATATTCGCATATCCATTGACACTGACTTCCCCTTCACTACTCATCAGAGCAGCATGGATCTTAAGGTCGGCTGGCGCATTTCCAGCAATAGTAACATTACCTTGCTGCGAATAAATGCCCAGCATATTCTGAGGATAAGGACTCTTATTACAGTTGGTATCCTCCAAACGGCAAGGAGCATTAGACATAGTCAAATCGCTGCCAATATTTACTCCCGTTCTCCCTACAATGGTCATTTTTGAGAAAGAAGCCAGAGCAGGCGGAGCATTATTCAGTACCTCCTGTCCTGTTGGATTGCTCACACCATTACGAGGTGGCCCCATAACGTTGGAAATGCTATCGCCGTAAATAACACCGTTAAACTTGCGACCCAGATTGATCCAAGAGGTTCCAGACTTCTGGAATAGAATACCCTGGTCATCTACACGGTACTCAGCACTAGGTGTACTGCCCATTACTGAATCACATACAAGTGGGCGACGATAGTAACCGTAAAAATCTCTGGTCCTGTATGTCTCTGGAGTGTTGTAGTAGACAGTGTAAGTGACTTGTTCCCAACCGTTAGAGCCATAAACACATTGCTGGGTAGTGGGATAAAACCGAATATATTGATAAGTGGGGGACGGTTCGCTCCAACGGCTTTGGGCGCTGTCAAAGGTGGTCAGCGGGGCACCACTGCTATTACCGGCAAAGAGCTGAATACCCGTGGCACCAGCAGGAACGACCAAACCCTCAGTATTGGCCGCAGCCTGCTGATCTTGTGCATTCGTTGGAAGGGCAATGTAGTCAGCCGCGAAATTAGCGGTATTCGCTGCATGGGGGCCTTCAGGCAGCGGATCATTGACCGTAACATCGGTGAACTGGGCCAAGTCTCTATCTAGAGCGGCGTTCGCGTCTCTATCGGAGAGAGTCGCTGAAACTGTCCTGGGGTTGCTAGCAAGCATATAGCCGCGCTGCTGGTTACAGCTCCAGCCAGGATCAGTGCTGGTACTCAGATTGGTGCAGCCAGCACTGCTTAGGGCTCCGTTGAACACCGCTGTGGCTCCGTTGGCGAATACGAAACGCTCGTTGGTATGTACAGGGCCGTTAAACACTTGATTGGTGAAGTTGATGTTGGGTTGGGCTGCCCCGCGGGAGCGGTGGTAATTTGTCTGCAACACATTCTTGAGTAGACTAGGAAGAGAAACTTCGAAATACCACGTCTGGCGGTCTGAAGTATTGTTGGTGGCCTTGAGAACGCGCGTAGCTCTGCTCTGAACACCCCGCGCGCTCAGATCCCGCGTGCGGATGGTAAAGCGGTACGCTGTCCCCCCCGACTGCGGGACATACTTGATGATGCTGACCAGTTCCAACTGCACCCGGCTATCTGTCCGCATAAGCGTATTGCTAGGACTGGCAAAGAGGCTCCGCCAGAAAGCAGTCCTGCCTGTAACTGTCGAAAGTCCTGTAGGCCGCTCGCTGCTGGACAAGACCAGACTGTATGCCTCTGGCCTGATGTATGTTCCCAGGAAAGCAAACTGATTGGCCTGTCCATTGACCTCAACCCGTCTATTCGGTCCCTGACATATCCGGGCATTGTTATCGGTGTAGATCTGTCCATTAGACATGGGCCTATTGGGTGTGGGCTGAAAGCCCTGCAAGGTAGACCAGTTGGCGATTGGTGTAGTGGTACCACAAAGTTGCAGGATTAGATTCTCGACCTCGCTTACCGGCGTATTTTTGCTGATTGAGACTGCAGGAATCTCCTCATTAGAAGAATTGAGGACACTGGGCGAGAGCAACTGACTGACACTCCGCAGCTGGCTACGGGCCACGTTGAGGTTACTCTCGGCCACGTACTGAGCCTCTAGGGCACCGCGCTGTTCCGCCGTCGTTCTGGAAGTCGAGAGCGAAAGCTGCGTTGAGGCATATAGGATTGCCGCCAGCAACAACATTGTGAACAGTACAATCACAATCATGGCTGCGCCCATAGAGGCCCGTGATCTCATCATGATTGCCATTATTGCCAGCGACCCATCACAGAACTACACCCGCTTGGGGGCGACACCGTTCTCATAGCTTGTGAGGCTTCCGTCAAAATCCCTGCCCTACAATCTTCCTATGTCCTGGACCACTGACCTGCCCGAAGCCCTGAGCCACTGGATGGACGACGCCACAGAGCACGCCGACGACTGGGCTGACACCTGGGAGGAGGAGGGCAGCGGTTTCCCCTGGCTGCCGCTGCTGCTGACCGGCGCGGCGGTGGCCGGAGCCGTGTGGCTGGCCCGCAACCGCAAGGCAGAGATGACCGGCCTGGCAGTGCGCCGCCTGATTGAGCAACCGGCTGAGGGCAAAAGCTTCCTGAGCCTGGAAGAAGCCCTGAGCAGCAGCGGTGAACGCATTGCCGCGCGGGCGGCCAGTGCCAGCGACACCGAGCGCAACCGCGAACTGCTGCGGCACATCATCGGGATTGAGCGCTGGGGCCGTGCCCGCCTGCAGAGCGCCGTGCTGCTGCGCCCCTGGGTGATGGACGAGCACCACGACTACAAGCCACCCCGCGACAAGTCCATGACCGAACTGGCCGGGATGTTCGCCGAGCAGCGCCGCCGCACTGCCGAGCTGGCCCACACCCTGCATGAAAACCCGCCCCGCCTGAACGACAAGGTGCCGCACAACGGCCTGGGGCCGCTGAGCGTGCGCGGCTGGCTGCGCTATCTCCAGCTGCACGCCGAGTTGGAAGGCCGCAAACTGCTCTGAGGGTGGAGCTGCGCCCGCCCACCATGTTCCCGACAGGTGGGCGGGTGTTCTCTCGGGTCAGACGCCAGGGTCCTCAGTCTCCCCGGTCTCTCCAGGGCGAACGGCGCCGGTGCGGCTCTCCCTCAGGGCTGCCCGGAACACCTCGGCGGGAGTGCGGTTCAGCGGAGCGCGGAAGGCGGCGCGGGCCGCGTCCTGGGCGGCTGCCCCGGACGTTTTGGAGTCGGGGAGCGGGCCGGCCGGCGAGTCCGGCAGCCAGGTATTCTCACCGGCACCTGCCTGAAAGCGCCCATACATCCGCGCCCGGAACAGCCCTGGATGCTCCTGGGCGACCGCAGGCGTGCCCGGCGGCAGGGCCGCGAAGTGCCGGGCGAACTCCAGCTCGTCGAGCGCCTGCACCTGTAGGGTCGCCTCGCCCAGCTCACGCAGCAGGCGGTCCATCACCTCGAACACCTGCGCGGCGTAGTCCTCGACCTCCTCGCGGCGGGGCAGAGCGCCGCGGTGAATCACGCCATTGCGAAACTCGCTGCCCAGCGCCTGGGGCTTCAGGAAATCCGGCACACGGCCCTCGCGCAGCAGGTAAGCGAGCGCCAACATCCCCACTTGCCGCTCGCTCTGACGCTCCACCAGTTTCCAGGTGGTTTCCAGTGCGGCATGGGCTTCCTCCAGACTGAGGCCCTGTCCGGCGGCCCGCTCCAGCGCGTAAGCCCGCACGTAGAATTCAAAGCAGCGTTCCAGCGCCGCCGCAAAGCTGGACACGGCCTCGCGGGCGTAGCCGGCCAGCAGCGCTTCGGTACCCAGCTCGAACAGCACCTCGAATTTCTGGCGGCGCACGAACAGGCAAAAGGGCTGCTCACAGTGCGGGCAGTGCAGGTCGTAGATCAGGCGGTCGGCGTATTCCACGGCCACCTCTGCCGCGCAGTGCGGGCAGGCCACGCTCAGGCCCCGGCTCATGCTGCGGGGTCAGCGGGCAAGGTCCAGCACCGCGCCGGGGGCCAGCACCTGCACGTCCACGCCTTTTGCACGGCCCAGGCGGGCAAATTCCTGTGGGTCACCGGTCAGCGGCGGAAAGGTGCCGTGATGCATCGGCACGGCCACCCGGGGGTTCAGCCACTCAAGGCAGCGGGCCGCCTCGGCGGGGCCCATCGTGAAGTACCCGCCCACCGGCAGCAGTGCGGCGTCCAGGCCGCGCTCGCCAATCAGGGCCATGTCCGAAAACGCGCAGGTGTCGCCTGCGTGGTAGACGGTCATGCCACCCATCTCCACGACGAGGCCACAGGGCATCCCGCCGTAGGTGCCGTCAGGAAACGAGCTGGAATGAAAGGCCGGGGTCAGCGTCACACTGCCCCATTCGCCGCGCACCGTGCCACCGATGCCAGCCGGAATGGCCGCCGCACCATGGGCTTGAGCGTACTCGCCAATCTCGAAGGCGGCGATGATGGGCACACCTTTGCGCCCGAAGTCCAGCGCGTTCCCCCAGTGGTCGCCGTGCGCGTGGCTGATCAGCACGGCGTCCAGCGGCCATTCCAGCGCCTCCTCCAGCGTGACAGGGCAGGTCGGCCCTTCCAGAAAGGGGTCGATCAGCACCCGGTGCTGCGCGGTCTGCAGCAAAAAAGCGCTGTGGCCGAGGAAACGGAGCTGGAGAGCCGCCTGTGTAGATGTGGACATGGCTACTCCCAGTGTAGCGGGCAGCGCAGCAGGCAGTGCAGCCTAGCCCTAGCCGCGCCGGGTCTGCCCCAGCTCCCGGCTACAGGCCAGCAGCAGCACGAACATCACCGTGTTGACCAGCACCACCGTGGCCCCGGCCGCCGTGCCCAGGTAATAGCTGAGGTAAAGCCCTACCGCGCCGCCCAGCACGCCGAACAGTGCCGCGAACAGCATCATCTGCCTCAGGCTGCGGGCATACAGCCGCGCCGCCGCCGCGCCGGTAATCAGCAGGCTGACGCTGAGGGTGGTGCCCACCAGCCCGATGACCAGCACCACCACCAGCCCGATCAGCACCAGCAGCAGCTGCTCCAGCCGCTGCACCGGCAGCCCGATGGCACGCGCCTCGGTAGGGTCGAACGAGGCCAGCAGCAATTCCTTTTGCAGGCCCAGCAGCAGCCCCCCTACGCCCAACGCCGCTGCGGCCGTGACCCACAGGTCGGCTGGCGTGACACCCAGTGGATTGCCAATCAGGAAGTGACTCAGGTCGCTGGTAAAGGTGGGGGTGCGCGACAGCAGCACGATGCCCAGCGCGAACATCCCCACGAACACGATGTAGGTGGCGCTGTCCTGCTTGAGCCCGGAGCGGGCCTGGATGGTGTTCATGCCCAGCGCAGCCAGCACGGCCGCCAGCACCGCGCCCACCAGCACGTTGCCCCCGGCCAGAAACGCCCCCACGATACCCGGCAACACCGCGTGGCTCATGGCGTCGCCCACGTAGCTCAGGCCACGCAGCACCACCCAGCTGCCCACCACTGCGCACAGCACGCTGACCAGGCTCAGGGCGGCCAGGGCACGCACGAAGAACCCGAAGGCAAGGGGATCAGTCAGCCAGTCGAACATGGCTCAGGCTCTCCCATCAGCGCTGCCCAGGGGGCTCACACTGAAAGTGGCTTCGATGTTCGCGGGGGTATAGACCTGCTGCGGCGTGCCGGCGGCCACCACCTGCCGGTTGACCAGTACCAGCTGGTCACACCACTGCGCGGCCTGTTCCAGGTCGTGGGTGACCATCACCACGGCGCGGCCCGCGTCGGCCTGAGCACGCAGCAATGCCAGGATGCTCTGCGAGGTGGTGGTGTCCACGCCGGTCAGCGGTTCGTCCAGCAGCAGTACGGCGGCGTCGCGCACCAGCATGCGGGCTAGCAGGGCGCGCTGGCGTTGGCCGCCGCTCAGCTCGGCAATATGACGGCCGCGCAGCTCCCACAGCTCGGTCTGGCGCAGGGCCTGCTCGGCGCGGGCGCGGTCGGCGGGGCCAGGGCGGCGCCACCAGCCCAGCCGGCCGGTACGGCCCATCATGGCCACGTCCCACACCGTGACCGGAAAGGCCCAGTCCAGCGTCTGCCCCTGCGGCACATAAGCGGTGTGCGGCTGCACCTCCGCGCTGCCACCGTAGTCCACAGCTCCCCCGCTCAGCGGCACCAGGCCCAGCAGCGCCTTGAGCAGGGTGCTCTTGCCGGCCCCGTTCGGTCCGATAACCGCGCTGAACTCGCCCAGCCGGAACGAAGCGCTCGCCCCTTGCAGCGCCGTATGGCCGCCGTAACGCACGCTGAGGCTGCGCGCATGCAGAGCACCGGGCTGATAGCAGTGGGGGTCGCAGGAAAGGTGGGTCATGGCTCAGCCGCCTTACTGCCCCGCTTCACGCAGGGCGGCAGCAACGGTGTCTATGTTATGCCGCAAAGCTCCCAGATAGGTTGCGCCGGGGCTGCCGGCGGGGCCAAGGGCGTCGGTATATACCGGCGGGGCCACCACCGCGCCGGTTTCCTTCGCCAGCGCCTGGGCCAGGCGGTCGTTCACCACGTTCTCGGTCAGGATGACGCGCACGCCCCGCTCGCGCATCAGCGCGGCCAGCACGGCCAGTTCCTGGGCGCTGGGTTCACGCTCGGTGCTCAGGCCGGGAATCACCGCACCCACCGTTTCCAGCCCGTAGCGCCTGGCAAAATAGTTCAGGCTGTCGTGCGACGTGACCACCCGGCGCTGACCAGCGGGAATGGCCGCGAACTGCGCTTTGCCGTACTCGTCCACCTCGCGCACCTGCGCGGCGTAAGCCTGGGCATTCTGCCGGTAAGCCTCCGCGCCGGCAGGGTCCAGCCGGCTCAGCTCGGCCGCTATGCCGTCCAGGTAGCCCGCGGCCAGGTCAGCGTCCCACCAGGCGTGCGGGTCGAAGTCGCCGTGGTCGTGGCCGGTATGGTCATCGGCCGTATGTGCCTGTGTACCAGCGGCAGAAGCCTGCGCCGCCCCGGTTTCCTGCGAGGGGGCACCACCCGCCTCACCGGCAACGCGCAGCGGTAGCGTGTCGGCCAGGTGGACCACTGGCACCTCGGGCGCGGAGGCAGTGGCCTGGTCCAGCCAGCTTTCCAGGCCGGCCCCGTTGGCGAACAGAGCCTGACTGCCGGCCAGCGTCCGCACGCTCTGCGGGCTAGGAGCAAAGGTGTGGGCGTCGCCGCCGGCCAGCACCAGCTCCTGCACGGTAACGCGGTCTCCGCCCACCGCCCGCACGAACTCCCCAATCACCGATGTGGTGGCAACCACCGACAGCGGCCTCCCCTCGGCAACAGTGGGGCCGGAAGGAGAAGTGGCCTGGTCCGTAGCCGCTATGGGCGAAGTCACCTGAGAGCTGGAAGACCCGGACGCAGATACAGCAGCGTCCGGCGCGCAGGCTACCAGGCCGAGACCTGGCAGGACCACTAGAGATAAGAGGAAAAAACGCTTCATAGTAATTGATTATCACATATCAATAAGGAGTAAAGTTTAGGCCGTTTCGGGTGGGTGTCCCGTCACGGCCTGGGGTACAGCCAGAGAAAAAGCCTCAGACGAGTTCGATACCGTTCACAGGGCCACGGTTCAGCATGCGAATGGCCTTGGCACTCAGCCAGACCTGACGGGCTTCGCCGCCTTCGAGAATGGTCTTTTTCTGCAGGTTGGGCTTCTGCACACGCTTGGTGATGCCGGTGGTCTTGCGACCCACACCGCCAGCCGCACGGGCCTTACCACGGCGGACCACCGAATTCACCACCATATTCTTCTTACCGGTCAAATAGCACACTCTAGACATAGCCTTCTATCCTTATCACGAGAATCCAAAAAAAACTGTAGCTCAGCCCCTAAGTTGGGGCTGGTCCGTCAACGCACCGCCCAGCACTGTTCCCGGTGCTGCTTGGCGCTCGCGCAGGTCCGTCTGCCGCCCAGTCCGCAGCGCTGCATGCCGCTGGACCGGTGCCCGGACAGCTTTGTCAGCAGGAAAATATCCGGGCAGGTTCGGGGCCAACAGGGCTGGCCTCCGTTCTCAGGAATCGCTCCGCCACCGGGCAGAAAACATGGGCTCTGGTCGGAACCCAGCAGGCCGGGGCAGGCCGCGCTCCGAAAAGTTTATCAGACATGGGCGGCCTGGGTAGCCCAGCCCCGGCCGCCCGGCTCAGGCAGCCCGCTCCAGAGCCAAGCGGCGCTGCAGATCGTGCAGGCTTTCCTCATACAGCTGCTGCGGCACCTGCGGCAAGAAGGCCAGCAGCTGCGTGGCTTCGTGCAGGGAGCCGTGCTCGCTGCAGTGCTGCCAGCCGGGCCCCTCGGCCACCAGCTGCACACAGCGGTCAGACAGCAGGAATCTCACGCGCCCCTCCTCCGTCCGTGTATCACTGAAATGGCGTGCCGTGTTCATGTTCACAGCATAATAGCGGGGTATGAGTTGGGCCATCAGGGTGATGACTCGCTCTTTATTCTCCGGGGGGGGACCGAGAACCCTGCCCCGGGTCAACATCAACTGCCGGTGAACCCCACTTCACCGGCCGCAGCAGCCCAGCCGGCACAATGGCAGGCCATGAACACCAGAATTGCCGGCAAAAAAGTACTGACCATTATCTTGGCCGGTGGAAAGGGCAGCCGCCTGGCTCCCCTGACCGACCAGGTGGCCAAGCCGGCGGTGCCGTTTCTGGGCACCTACCGCCTGATCGATTTCTCACTGTCTAATGTGGTCCACAGCGGCCTGCAGGACGTGTGGATTATTGAGCAGTACCTGCCACACAGCCTGAACACTCACCTGGCTGGTGGCCGTCCCTGGGACCTGGACCGCACCCGCGGCGGCCTGGAAGTCATGCCTCCTTTCTCCGGTCCCCAGGACGATGACGGCGGCTTCGCCGAAGGCAACGCCCACGCCCTGGCGCTACACACCGACCTGATTCGGGCATCGGGTGCCGAAGTGGTCCTGGTGCTGAGCGCCGACCACATCTACAAGCTGGACTATGCTCCCGTCATTGAGCAGCATCTGCAGACTGGAGCCAGCGTCACGATGGTGACCACCGACATTGCCGACCCGAGCGAGGCCACCCGCTTCAGCAATGTGAAGACCGGTGCACAGGGCAAGGTGACCGAGTTTGCCTACAAGCCGGATGAGCCGCTGGGCCGCACCGTGGCCTGCGAAGTGTTCGTGTACGACGCCGACCTGCTGCTGTCCACCCTGTGCACCCTGGAGGAAGAAGGCCAGCTGGGCGATTACGGCGAGCACCTGCTGCCCCGCCTGGTGGAGCGCGGCGACGCCTACACCTATCCCCTTGAGGGGTACTGGCTGGATGTGGGTACGCTAGACGCCTACCATCAGGCCCACCGCGACTTCCTGGACGGCATCGGCCTGGAGCTGGACGACCCCAACTGGCCCTTCATCACGTCGTCCATCACCCGGCCGCCCACCCGCATCCGCCCGGCAGGCACCATCAACGAGTCGTTCGTATGTGGTGGGGCCGATATCTCCGGTACCGTGGTCCGCAGCCTGATCGGTCCCGGCGCAGTGGTGGAAAAAGGGGCCGAGGTCCGTGACTCCATCGTGCAGGCCGGCGCTGTGATTCGGGCTGGCGCACAGGTGAGCCGCGCCATCGTGGACCGGGACGCGGAAGTGGGTGAGAAAGCCGTAGTGGGCGGCCAGTCGGTCAACGCCCGGCTGTGCGTGGTCGGGGCCGGCGCACAGGTGGAAGCCGGCGCTACCCTCAGCCCTAACCTCCAGGTGCCCCCCGGCGCACGCCTGAAGGCCGGAGCCGAAGCCGAGGTGGCCGAGGAACTGGGCGGCGAAAGCTGAAACGGCCTTGACAGACTGAGGGCTTAGAGCTATCGTACTTGGGCTAACGGGTCGTTAGCTCAATTGGCAGAGCAGCTGACTCTTAATCAGCGGGTTGTAGGTTCGATTCCTACACGACCCACCAAAGTAAAAGTCCCCGCCTACTCGCGGGGATTTTTTGTTGCACCTGTCAGGGCACTTTAGCTCTGGGTCTTATCCTCGCGCCCTTCGGCGGCGTCGAGAGCCTGATTGGCCGCTACGGCTTGCTCACCGCCCGTCATGGCCGCCACTTCGGCGGCGCTGAGGGCTTCAGGTTGTCCCGCCAGGTCCAGGTCCACGTTGCCCTGCCCGACCACCACGGGCGCGGGTCCCTGCGCGGCCTCGGAACCGGCATGCTCCGGCTGCTGCCCGGTGCGCGGCAGTTCGTTGCCTGCGGGGCTGATTTCAGGCACCACCGAGATACGGTCATCATTGTTTTGGGTCATAGGGGTCAGTGTAGTAAAGCGGTGTCAGGCATAGATAATGAGTGGTGCAGCCGCCCTTGGAATGACGCGGCGCTGAACGGGGTGTGCTGTCATGGAGGCATGCGCCGCCCCCCTTTACTGACCCTGCTGGCCCTCGTTTGCCTTCTGGCCGCCACCGCCGCACAGGCCGCACAGGCGGGAGCCGATACGCTTAGGCTGGCGCTGCTCAGCGACATCAACGGCCCGTATGGGGCCACCACCTACCCCGCCGAGCTGGCCCCCGCGCTGCGGCAAATTGTGGCCTGGCAGCCCGACGCGGTGCTGTCGGCAGGTGACCTGATAGCGGGACAAAAAGCCAGCCTGAACGACGCGCAAGTTCGGGCGATGTGGGCGGCGTTCGGGCGCGAAGTGCAGACCCCACTGGCGCAGGCGGGCCTGCCCTTTGGCTTTGCCCTGGGCAACCACGATGCTGCTCAGGCCCGTGACCGGCGCGAGGCGGCCCGCTACTGGCAGCGGCAACCCACTGGTCTGAACTGGGCCGATACGGCGCAGCGGCCCTTCAACCACAGCTTTACCCTGCGCTCGGCCTCGGGCAAGACCCTGTTTGTGGCAGCGATTGACGCACCGCAGGCTGACCTGAGCGACGCGACCCTCGGCTGGCTGGAATCCCAACTGGCCTCGGCCAAAGCGCAGGCAGCAGGGGCGCGGCTGGTGCTGGGTCACTTGCCACTGGCGGCGGTGAGCAGCGGCAAAAACAAGGCAGGCGAGGTGCTCGGGCCAGCGGACGCGCAGGCCCTGGCGCGCATCATCAAAAGCACCCGGACGCTGGCCCATGTCAGCGGTCACCATGCAGCAGCCTATCCCGCCCGTTGGAACGGCGTGAATGCCCTGGCGACAGGCGGCATCGGCGGGCGCGACTATATCGGGCAGCCAGGCAGCGCCCGCAGCACCTGGACGCGTCTGACGGTGGACCTGGGAAAAGGCAGCGGCGTAGTGGACATCGTAGACATTGCCAGCGGAACATCGGTGCCTCTCAGCAGCCTGCCCGCCAGTATCAATGGACTGGGCGGCAAGCTGGAGCGGGTGTCGCAGCTACAGCCCTAGAGCTTCGGCGCAGGCCACCGCCTGAGCGAGTTCAGCCGCGTCGGTGTAAACATCGAGGTTCCATAGAAAGCAGGCTACAGTTTCACGCCACTCAGCGGGGGCGGGAGAACGGCGCAGGTAGGCCAGGCGCTGTTCTTCCGACCAGTCCAGTGATGCGGACCAGACGGTCCAGGCCGCGCTGTACAGTTCGCCGTCGCCCATGCGCCAGCCCAGGCTGTGAGGGCCATAAGAGGGAAAAGCCGCCCACGGTGGCGGCACTTCGCCATGCTCGGCCACCTCAGCCGCTATACGTTCACGGATGGCCGCGCCGTAGTCAAAGGTCATGGCCCTGCCCTAAACCGGAAGCGGCCTGAGCGCTGCGTACCATGCGCGGAACCGCACGGCCCTTTCAGCTCCGGGCGACACGAAAAAGTGTGAAAGCTGCTCTGTCAGCCAGGCACGAATTTCGGCTTCCGGCTCACCACGTGCGGTGGCGGCCAGGGTATTGGAATGGGTCAGCAGATAAGCCACTAGTCCCGGCAGCGAGAAGGGCAAGTCCAACAGGAAGTGGTTTTCCTCGAAGCCGAACCCTGCCTGGGCTGCCTCACTGCTTCCGAACGGCTCCCGGTGGCGCGGGGGGGTGGGATAGCGCCCGAAATAAGCTTCCGCAAACCCGCCAAAATCCGGCTGCTGCGGCATTTCTCCCAAGAAATAGCAGTCATAGAGGAACAGCACCCCTTCAGACTTCAGGGTGCGCTGGACTTCGGGCAGGAAAGCGGCGCGGTCAAACCAGTGAAACGCCTGCGAGACCGTCAGCACATCCAGGCAATGGTCCGGGAGTGGCAACGATTCCGCCGGTGCCTGAGCAAAAGCAATGCGCGTATGCGCCGGAGCCTGTGTCAGCATCGCTTCCGAACTGTCGAAGGCTCGCACTTCATTCACCAGTTCCGCCAGCGCCAGGCTAGAGAGTCCCGTGCCACAGGCCACGTCTGCGCCCAGAGTATGGCCGTTCAGCAAAGGCCGTAACCGTTCCAGCACTGCTGGATGAAAATAGGGACGGCCTGCGGCGTACCGCTGAGCTTCGGCCCCGCCATCAAATGGATTGTGCACGGTCATGGCAGCATGATAAGCACTCTCTCACCCACGCAGCAGTTTGACCGCCCGCACCACGTCCGAGGGCGTGACCGGCTCGCCGGGGCGGGCGCGGCAGCCGCTGGCGTACTGTTCCAGCACCACTTCGCCCGCCGAGTCGAGCGCACTGCGGACCCCTGAAAACTGGGTCAGCACCTCGTGGCAGTCGCGGCCTTCTTCAATCATGCGCTGCAACCCGCGTACCTGGCCCTCAATGCGTTTGAGGCGGGCCAGCACCTTCTTGTCGGTGTCGGATAGGGGCAGTGGGGTTACTGGAGCTGCCGCTTCAGCGATACCCCCACCCCCTCCTCGCTTGGCCCCCGTCATGGGCGCACCACTGGGTAGCCTGCGGCTTGCCAGGCCCCCATGCCGCCCGCCACGTTGATAATTCGTTCAAAGCCCGCGCCTGTCAGCAGTTCGCTGGCCTGGGCGCTGCGGTTGCCACTGCGGCAAATCACGTAAATGTCGCGGTCTTTGGGGAGTTCGGCGGTGCGCGTGTTCAGTTCCTGCAAGGGAATCAACGTCGCGCCCTCAATATGCCCCTCGGCATACTCGGCGGGGGTACGCACATCCAGCACATAGGAGCCAGCGGCCTGTGCGGCGTGCAGCGCAGCCACATCTACCGTCTGGTAAGCCGCTTCAGCAGCGGGGGCACAGGCATTCAGCCCCAGCAAAGCAGGCAGGGCAAACAGGGCAGTTTTGATGTTCATAGCAGTTGTTTTCCTTTGGCGCACTTCTGCAACCGAAACCAGGAAGGCCACCTGGGAGGCAGGGCCACCTATCGCAAAATTCAATATCTTTTATACCCCCCATCCCTACTTGACACTATACCCCCTGGGGGTTTAATCTTCCAGACATCAGCGGTGGCTGAGCATCCCTCTGGGTATGGCCGCCCTTCCCCTTCCCCTCATTCACCCCCAAGGAGAAACCGACGATGTTCTTTAAACGCTTTTACGATGAAGATTTGGCCCAGGCCAGCTACATGGTGGGCTGTCAGAAGACCGGCGAGTGCCTGGTAATTGACCCCATCCGCGACATTCAGACCTATCTGGACGAGGCACAGGCCCAAAAACTGCGCGTGACGCACGTCACCGAAACCCACATCCACGCCGACTATCTGTCGGGCGGGCGTGAGCTGGCGCTGGCAACTGAGGCACAATTTCTGGTGTCGGACGAAGGCGGCGAAGGCTGGGAGTACACCTACAGCACTCCCAACATGCAGAAGCTCAAGCACGGTGACACCTTTATGGTAGGCAACGTGAAGGTGGAAGTGCGCCATACCCCCGGCCATACCCCCGAGAGCATCAGTTTCTTGGTGAGCGATACCCCCCGTGGTCCTGAACCCGTCATGTACTTCACTGGTGATTTCGTATTTGTCGGTGACATTGGCCGCCCTGACCTGCTTGACGAAGCCGCAGGCGGTCAGGACACCCGCTTCAAAGGGGCCAAGGACATGTTCCACAGCCTGAAAACGCAGTTCGTGAACCTGCCTGCTTACGTGCAGGTGTGGCCCGCGCACGGCTCGGGCAGCGCCTGCGGCAAGTCGCTGGGGGCCGTGCCGAGCACCACGGTGGGCTATGAAACTGACCTGTCGTGGTGGGGCAAATATGTCAAGAACGACGACGAGCAGGGCTTTACTGACGAGCTGCTAAGCGGTCAGCCCGACGCGCCGCTGTACTACGGGCGCATGAAAACCCAGAACCGCGACGGCATGGCGGTGCTGGGCGAAGTCGCCCCGCTGCCCGAGCTGAGCGCCGCCGAAGCCAACGCCAAGATGGAGGCGGGCGTGATGTTGATTGACCCCCGCTCCAAAGAGGCGTACCACGCCGCCGCGCCGCAGTACAGCATCAACCTGCCGACCCCGAACAAGCTGGAAACCTGGGCGGGCTGGCTGCTGCGCCCCGAAGACCGTGACTATCTGCTGCTGGCGCAAGATGCCGAGCAGGCCGAAGACCTGCGCCGCCGCCTGTGGATGGTGGGCCTCGACAACGTGGTGGGCTTCGTGAAGAGCGTGGACGGCCTGGACACCAAAGCGGTGCCGCCCATTCAGCCCGCCAAAGTGGCGCAGCATGAGGGTGCCCTGATTCTGGACGTGCGTAACAAGACTGAGTACAAGGGCGGCCACATCCCTGGGGCCACCCAACTGCACGCGGGCCGCGTCGCCTGGAAGCTGGACGAACTACCCAAAGACCGCCCCATCATCGTGCACTGCCAGAGCGGAGCACGCAGCGCCGCCGCCGCCAGCTTCCTGGGCAGCGAAGGCTTCGAGGTGCTGGAAATCGCCGGTGGCTTCGAGAACTGGGAAAAGCAGCAACCTGAGCAGGTTGAACGTGACTGATACGACTTTGAAAAATAGTTTGGATAACCAAGCTATTTTTCCGAACGGAGTGAGTGAAAGGGAATACGAAGCTGAACGGCGCGGCAGCCTTCAGGCCCACTGGGAAGGGGTCTACCAGGAAGGGGACCCCACCGGGGTCAGTTGGTATCAGCCCACGCCCCAGCTGTCGCTGGAATTGATTGACTCGCTGAATCTGCCCGCAGGCGAGCGGGTGCTGGACGTGGGCGCGGGGGCTTCGGCCCTGCCTGATGGCCTGCTGGAACGCGGGCTGAAGGTGCAGGTGCTGGACCTCTCTGCGCGGGCGCTGGAACTCACGCGGGAGCGCTTAGGAGCACGGGCCGACGCCGTTACCTGGCAGGTGGGCAACGTGCTGAGCGCTCTGCTGGGCGCGGCAGAGTTCGCCGTGTGGCATGACCGCGCCGTCTTTCACTTTCTGACTGATGGGACAGGCCAGCAGCGCTACGTAGCGCAGGCTGCCGCCGCTGTGCAGATCGGCGGGTACGCCATCATCGCCACTTTTGCCCCTGACGGCCCGCAGAAGTGCAGCGGCCTCCCTGTGCAGCGCTACAGCGCCGCCGAACTGGCCGCCACCTTTGCTCCCAGCTTTGTTCTCCGCCAGGAGCTGAGGCATGAGCATGTCACGCCAAGCGGGGCCATGCAGCCCTTTACCTTTGTGCTGCTGGAACGGGTGAACGCATGACGCCGCTGGCCTGGATTGGTGCCCTGCTGATTGGCCTGAGCCTGGGCCTGCTGGGTTCGGGCGGCTCCATCCTGACAGTGCCCGTGCTGGTATACCTGGCCGGGGTAGAAGAAAAGCTGGCGATTGCTCAGAGTCTCGCCATCGTGGGTGGGATTAGCCTATTCGGGGCCATTCCGTACATCCGCTCCAAGCAGGTGGACTGGCGCAGTGTGGTGCTATTCGGTATCCCCGGCGTGCTGGGCACCTATGCGGGCGCGGCCCTGAGCAGCTATCTCAGCGGCGCGGTGCAACTGATGCTGTTTGCCGCCGTGATGATTCTGGCCGCCGTGATGATGTTCCGCCCCAAACCCGCTGACCCAGAGGGCGACACGCACGAGCGCTCCCCGCTCAAAATCGGGGCCGAGGGCCTGGGCGTAGGTATCCTGACGGGTCTGGTGGGCGTGGGCGGCGGCTTCCTGATTATCCCGGCCCTGGTGCTGCTGGGCGGCCTGCCCATGAGCCTGGCTGTGGGCACCAGCCTGCTGATTATCGCCGCCAAGAGCTTTGCGGGCTTTTACAAGTACGCCCACCTGCTGGGCCTGGAGAATATGGACTGGACCCTGATTGGCACCTTTACCGCCATCGGCGTAGCGGGCAGCTTCCTGGGCAGCGTCATCGGCAAAAAGGTCTCGAACGAGGCGCTGCGTAGAGGCTTTGCCATCTTCCTGGTGCTGATGGGCCTGTACGTGCTGGGGACCAATTTGCCCAAAGTGCTGTGAGGGCCCGTTCTGGAAGGAGCAGCGACCGGGCTACCCCCTGGGCTCTCACCTCTGAACTTGCATCCCTGGGCCTTCATCTCTTGCCGGCGGCAGAGGCGGGCAAGTCCCGCCCGTTTAGGCTGACACCAGCCTCCTTTTCCTCTGCTACGCCCTTTTTCCCCCTGAAAGGACTTCTCCCCCGATGAACGACCTGCTTCATTTCCTGCAATCCCCCTGGCCCTGGTGGGTCGGCGGGCCGCTGATCGGTCTGACCGTCCCGCTGATGCTGTGGCTGGGCAACAAACCGTTCGGTATTTCTTCCAACCTGCGCCATGGCTGCGCCATTCTGCTGCCCGAACAGGCCAAACCCAGCTTCTTTCGCTACAACTGGCGGGCGGAAAAATGGAACCTGATGTTTGCCGCCGGCCTGGTGCTGGGCGGCCTGCTGGCAGGCGGCGTGTTCGGCAACCCCGAGCCTACCCGCCTGAGCGAAGGCGGCCTGCAAGCGGTGCAGAACCTGGGCGTGCAGCTGCGCCCCGGCCTGGTCCCCGCAGAGCTGCAGGACCTCAGTCGGCCCGGCGTATGGCTGATTCTGGCCCTGAGCGGCCTGCTGGTGGGCTTCGGCACCCGCTACGGCGGCGGCTGCACTTCCGGACACGCGATTACCGGCCTGAGCACCCTGCAAAAGCCTAGCCTGATCGCCACCGCCGCCTTTTTCGCGGGCGGGATTCTCAGCGCCAACCTGCTGCTGCCACTGCTGATGAGGCTCGTATGACGGCGGCTCCTACTCCTACCTCTACGGCACCTGCCAGCGGCAGCCAGTCGGCCCGCCAGGCCACCGGGCTGCTCACCTACCTGCTGGTCGGCGTGTACTTCGGCACGGTGCTGGTCAAGTCGGAAGCGGCCAGCTGGTACCGCATTCAGGAGATGTTCCGCTTTCAGGACTTCCATATGTTCGGGCTGATCGGCTCGGCGGTGCTCACGGGTCTGGTGACCACCACGCTGCTGCGCCGATTCGGGCACACCCGCGACGGCGACGCGGTCCACGTGGCCGACAAGGAGCCGGGCTGGAAACGCTACGTGCTGGGCGGCGGCACCTTCGGCCTGGGCTGGGGCCTGGCGGGCGTGTGCCCGGGACCGGTGTTCGTGCTGCTGGGCAGCGGGGTGTGGGGCATGCTGGTGGTGCTGGCGTTCGCGCTGCTGGGCACCTACCTGTACGGCACGCTGCGAGACCGGCTGCCGCACTGAGGCCAGACAGCGGCTGGTCCCCTCCAGGATGGCCGCTGCCTATGGTCTCCGGGGAAAGCCGGTAGGGTCACAGCGCGCATTTTGGGAAGGGCCTGCGGGCTAGCATGAGGAATTCAGCCTTCCCCACCGGGAAGCGTTCTTCCGTCATCCCGTTTCTCCAAGGAGTCCCTGCCCATGCCTCATCTCTGCGCCGCCGCCTACCCCTTGCCCGGAGCCCGCCCGTGAGCGGGCTGATTGCCCTGCTGGACGACGTGGCCGCCATTGCCAAGGCCGCCGCCGCCTCTATCGACGATGTGGGCGTGGCCGCCTCGCGTGCCAGTGCCAAAGCGGTGGGCGTCGTGGTGGACGACACTGCCGTGACCCCGCGCTACGTGACCGGCTTTACCCCCGACCGTGAGCTGCCGGTCATCTGGAAAATCGCCAAAGGCTCGCTGCGCAACAAAATCGTATTTATCCTGCCGGCGGTGCTGCTGCTCAGCCAGTTCTTGCCGCAGTCGCTCTCGCCGCTGCTGATGCTGGGCGGCGCTTACCTGTCCTACGAGGGCGCCGAAAAGGTCTTCGGGGCGCTGCGGGGCACTGCGGAGGATGCCGAGGAGGACCAGGCCCTCTCCGGCGCCGAGCAGGAAGCGCAGATGGTGGCGGGCGCTATCCGCACCGACTTTATTCTCTCGGCCGAAATCATGGTGATCGCACTGGCCGAAGTGGCCGCTCAGCCGCTGCTGACCCGCGCCCTTTCGCTGGTGGTGGTGGCCCTCGCAATTACGGCGCTCGTGTACGGCGTGGTGGCCGCCATCGTCAAGATGGACGACCTCGGGTTGCGGCTCTCGCAGCGCCGCCTGGGGAGCACCCGCGCCCTGGGCCGGCTGCTGGTACGCGCCATGCCAGCCGTGATGTCGGTGCTGTCGGTCGTCGGCACGGCGGCCATGCTGTGGGTGGGCGGACACATCCTGCTGACCCGGCTGGCCGAGTTCGGTATCACCGCCCCCGAACACTGGGCCGGGGAGCTGAGCCACCGCGCTGCCGCCGCTGTCCCCTTTGCCGCCGGGGCCGCCGCCTGGCTGGCCGAGACCCTGGTCTCTGCGGCCGGCGGGCTGCTGGTGGGACTGGTCCTCGTGGGAGTGCTGCACCTGCTGCCACGCCGCCATACCGCTGGCTGAACGCCTGCGCCCCCAGCGGCACCTTTGCCGCTCGGTAGGGCACGCTACCCTAACGTGATGCCCGCCGCGCCCGTTCCACCTTCTTCCTGGCTGGTCGCCGTGCCGCGCCCCATTCCCGCCTACGACTTCGCCGCGCCGCACGGCCACGCTGGAACATTCCCCGTGGGCTGCCGGGTGCTGGTGCCGTGGCGGGGTGAGCCGCTGGTCGGCGTGGTGGTGGGCGCCGGCAGCGAACGCCAGAGTCACCGCCTGCGCGAAGCCTTGCAGCTGCTCGACGCTCCGGAGCGGCCCTGGGTCCCTGCCGCGACCGTGCAGGCGCTGGGCGAGTGGGCGGCCTCGGCGGGGCTGCCGCTGGGCCTGGTGTGGGACGACCTGCTGGGGGTGGGCTGGGCGCCGGCGCTGGCCCACCGGGTGCGGGCGGTGGCGGGCGCGGACCTGACCGCCTTTGCCGAGAACGCGGCCCCTGCCGCCGTGCCGGGGCCGCAGTGGTCGGACGGCGCCGGTTATCTGCCTGCCCTGTTGGACTCCGTGCGCGAACAGGGCCTGCTGGAAGAGGAATTCACCCCCGTGCAGCCGACGGTATCCCGCATCTACCCCACCGCGCAGGGCCAGGGCCCACTTACCCCCAAGCAGGCCGAGGCCGCCGAGTGGCTGGCCGAGTATCCAGGCCAGGAATCGCTCAGCAGCTGGGCACGCGGCGCAGGCGTCAGCAGCAGCGTGGTGGCGGCCGTACTGGCCAGGGGCCACGCGGCACTGCACGAGGAAGCGGCGCCCCCGCCGGCGCTGCCCCCCTGCGCTGCCCCCTGGTCCCCAGGCCTCCCCGATTCCCTCCCCGTGGCCGAGCGCTGGCGGCTGAACGGCGGCAAGTTCGCGGCCCGGGCGCGGGCACTGGCGCCCCGCATTCAGGCGCAGCTGCAAGCTGGCGGCAGCGTGCTGGTGCTGGTTCCGGAGCATGCCACCCTGGACCGGGCCTGGGCGGCGCTCAGCGGGCTGGCCGAGCCGTGCGGCACGGGGGCCGCGCTGTTCAGCGGCCTGCTGTCGCCGGAGCAGCGTGAGCACAGCTGGGAGCAGATACGTAGTGGCGCGGCGCGGCTGGTGGTCGGGTCGTATTTGGCGCTCACAGCGCCGCTGGCCAGCCTGGGCCTGCTGCTGGTGCTGGATGAAGGCAGCGACGCGTACAAGCTGTCCAGCGGTTCGCGGGCGTGGGTCCCGGACACCGCGCAGGCAGTCGCCGGGGCGCACGGCGCCGAGCTGGGCACCGCCGGCGTGGTCCCTGCCGTGGAAACGGTGAAGTGGCCCGCCCTGGAACTGCCTGCCCCCCGCGTGCGGCTGCATACGGTGGACTACGGCGCCGCGCCCACGCAGCCGGAGCTGGGGCCGCTGTCCATGCCGGGCCAGGCCCAGAGCAGCCTGGGCTATCCGCTCAGCCACGACCTGCGGGCGGTGCTGCGGCAGGTGCAGGAGCGTGGCCGGCAAGCGGCGCTGCTGGCGCCACGTCGCGGGTACTCGGCGCTGCTGCGCTGCCCGCAGTGCGACTATGCCCCGCAGTGCCCCAACTGCGACGTGGCGCTGCGCTTTCACCGGAGCGCCCATCAGCTGATGTGCCACCAGTGCGGCCACCGCCAGAACGTGCCGCGCTCGTGCGCGAACTGCGGCGAGGCGATGTGGCAGACCAAAGGCCCCGGCACCGAGTGGCTGGCGCAGGAGGTGGCGCAGTTGCTGCCCGGCATGCCGGTGTACCGCGTGGACCGGGACCATCAAGACGACCTCTCAGCGCTGCATGCGGGCGGGAGCGGCGTGGTGGTGGGCACTCAGCTGCTGCTGTCGCAGCCGGCCCCGCCCGAGCTGGCGCTGCTCGCCGTCACCCTGGCCGACACCTGGCTGAACGTGCCCGACTTCCGCGCTTCGGAGCGGTATCACGCGCTGCTGTGGGAACTGGCCGAGTGGCACCCGGCCCGCGCCCCGCTGCTGCTGGTGCAGACCTTTCAGGGAACCCACCCGGCGCTGGAGGCGCTGCGCAGAAGCCAGAGTGAGGACGCTGGGCAGAGCGTGAGCCTCTACCCCCGCCAGGAATGGGAGCTGCGCCGCACCCTGGGCTATCCGCCGCACGCCTGCCTGGCCCAGGTGGAGGTGGCCGCCCGTGACCGCGACCGTGCCCGCGCCGCTGCCGACGCCGTCGCCGCCGCGCTGTACACAGCGGGCGCCACCGCCCAGGAGGTGCTGGGGCCGGCGCCCGCGCCTATCGCCCGCGTGCGGGGAGTCTACCCCTACCACCTGCTGCTGCGTGCCCGCTCACCGGAGCGCCTGCGCGAGCTGCTAGACGCCGTGGGCAGCGTGCGCGCCGGGGGCCGGGTTCGGGTGGATGTCAGTCCGCGCCATCTGAGCTGAATACCCACTCCATGCTGCAGCTCACGCAGTCGGCAGACTGTTCAGCCGCCAGCCTCCCTCAGCGACGCTCTCTACCGCTCTGTGCCCCTATCACAGGAACAGCCGTCAGGCGCGTCTGGGCGCTAAGATAAGGCGCAACACCCTTATTTTTTCCCCGGAGGTATCCACATGAAAGAACCCGTACGTGTAGCAGTGACCGGCGCGGCCGGCCAGATCGGTTATAGCCTGCTGTTCCGCATCGCCGCAGGCGACATGCTGGGCAAGGACCAGCCCGTGATTCTGCAGCTGCTGGAAATCACTCCGGCCCTGAAAGCGCTTGAAGGCGTGGTCATGGAACTGCGCGACGGCGCCTTCCCGCTGCTGGCCGATGTCATCACCAGCGACGACCCCGAAGTGGCCTTCAAAGACGCCGACTACGCCCTGCTGGTAGGCGCCATGCCCCGCAAACAGGGCATGGAGCGCGGCGACCTGCTGAGCGCCAACGGCGGCATCTTCAAGCCTCAGGGCGAAGCCCTCAACAAGGTCGCCAGCCGTAATGTCAAGGTTCTGGTCGTGGGCAACCCCGCCAACACCAACGCCCTGATCGCCCAGCAGAACGCCCCCGACCTGGACCCCCGCTGCTTTACCGCGATGGTGCGCCTGGACCACAACCGCGCCATCTCGCAGCTGGCCGAAAAGACCGGCAAGCCCGTGACCGACATCAAGAACGTCACCATCTGGGGCAACCACTCCTCCACCCAGTACCCGGACCTGTCGCAGACCACCGTGGGCGGCGAAAAAGCACTCGACCTGGTGGACCAGAACTGGTACGAGAGCGAGTACATCCCCACCGTTGCCAAGCGTGGCGCCGCCATCATTGAAGCGCGTGGCCTGTCCTCCGCCGCTTCGGCTGCCAGCGCCGCCATCGACCACATGCGCGACTGGGCCCTGGGCACCAAGGAAGGCGAATGGGTCAGCATGGGCATTCCCTCCGACGGCTCCTACGGCATTCCCGAGGGCCTGATTTACGGCTTCCCGGTCACGGTCAAGGACGGCAAGTACGAAATCGTGCAGGGCCTGGAAGTGAGCGACTTCAGCCGGGGCAAGATGGACGCCACCGCCAAGGAGCTGGAAGAAGAGCGCGACGAAGTGCGCAAGCTCGGCCTGGTCAAGTAAGCCCGGCGCAGGGCAGGCTGGCCCCCCCAGCCCGCCCTGCCGCAGCTACCCCGCCCATGAAGGAAGCTTCTGGGCGGGGCCGCTTTGTCTGCCGCTCCCCGGCTTATGCTGCCGGCATGAATGACTCTGCCCCCGCGAACACCCCTGCTCCCAGCCTCTGGAGTCACACGGCCCAGGAGGTATTGGACGCGGCCGGTGCCCGCCGCAGCGTGCCGACCGGCGGCTCAGTAATTGCAGTCAGCGGGGCGTTCGGTCTCTCGCTGCTGGTGCTGGCCGTAAACCTCACCCTGACCAAAAAGGACCCGGCAGCCGAGCTGACGGCCTTTAGCGACCGCCTGCGTTCCTTGCAGCGCCGTATCCAGACCCTGGGCGACGAGGACGCCGAGCTGTACGCAGCTTTTATGAAGCAGGCCCGGCAAAAGGGCGCCCCTGAGGCAACGCAGGAAGCGCTGCGCCAGCAAACCCGCGAAGTGCCGCTGCAACTGGCCCGCGAGCTACAAGAAGGGCTGGAGCTGGCCCGGCAGCTGCGCCCGCTGGTGCATCCTGTAGTGGTCAGCGACGTCCAGGCCGGGGCCGCCATCCTGCAGGGGGCGCTGCAGGCCAGCCTTTTTACCCTGGCCCACAACCTTGCCAGCCTGCCAGAAGGCGAGGGCGATGAGTTCCGCCGGCAGTGGCGGGGACTCCAGCAGGAGCAGCAAGCGGCTCAGGCGTGGCTGAGCGCCGAAGCCGAGCCCAGCCAGCACTAGGCAGGCGGGCAGGTGCTTTCAAACTTATGCACGGCGCAGGGCAAGCCGGCACCGTCCCACGCCGCCCTACTCGGCGCAGGAAAGCGGCTGTCAGACCCGCTTCACTCCGCTCACGACCTCAGAGAATCAAAATGGAAAAATGGATATTTAAAACTTGCGGCCAATTTAAATCGATTTCTTAAAGGATTCAGGAGAGTTGTTGACCAGTATATGACACCAGGGGGACGTTTGGCTGATTTTAGAGCGTCACAATAAAACCATGAAAGCGTTCAGACTCCCCATGCTCCGTACCGTAGCTGGCGCCTGGCGCCGGCTGGCCACTTCTCGCCGCGTTCAGGGCTACGGCTCGTACAACGACCAACTGTCCCGCGACGCCCACCTCGTGACCGAGCGCGAACTGCGCCTGCACCGCCTGCGCACCGAGCAGCCCGCCTACCAGCGCTACGCCGATTGACCCTGCTCCCGGCCGCCCCGGGAACTTCTGCGCGGCTCGCCCCGTAACCGCTGTGTTATGGGCGAGCCGCTTTTTCTAGACCAGGACCTCCGGGATCTGCTGCACCGCGCAGCCGATGTCCAGGCCGGTCTGGGCAGCGAAACGCTCAGCCCCGCCGAGCTGGCCCGGCTGGCGCAAGTCCCCTTGGAAGTGCGTCAGGCCCACTTGGCCGCCTGGGCCAGCGCCGCTGCTCTGCGTTCCCGCCCCCCTCTGCCGCACTCGCTGGCTGCTGCTCTGGCCGGCGAGGTGGCGCTGTCCGCCCGGCTCCAGGCTGCGCCAGCCGCGCCGCCAGGACCCACACTGGCCGGTTCCCTGGCCGCCGACATTGCGCTGAGCGCACGGTTGCAGCAGGCTCGCCCCGCCCTGCCGCGCTCCCAGGCCGCCGCCAGTGCGGGCGAAATTGCGCTGGCCGCTCAGCTTCAGCCGGTCCAGCCACCCCGGCTGCCGGGTTCCAGCGCCGCTTTGCTGGCAGCACGCATCTCTCACAGCGCCGGAGACCGGCCCCAGGCCGCACCGGTCCCGGCGGCCAGGCGCTCTGCTCCTCACCCGGTCATCCACTCGGCCGCCCGCCGGGACAGCCGCTCTGCTCCACTCGCCCTGGTCAGTAGCCTGATTGCCGGCCTGCTGCTGCTGGCCGTCAGCTCCACCTGGAATGGCCTCAGCGCCGGCGCAGGCGTGCTTCGCGGCCTGGTGGGCAGTCTGCCGCCCACCTTCGGCCTGGGTCTGGCCCTGCTGCTGGGCACCAGCCTGCTGCTGGCCCGCCCGGCCTCTGCCCGGTCTCTGCCTGGCCGGCCACTGTGGGGCAGCGCTGCATTCGCCGCAGCGGCGCTGCTTACTCTTCCCCCGCTATACGGCACACTGGACCGCCAGGGCGTCAGCGTGGGACGGGACATCGTCATTGAGGGCCAGCGCACCGGGCCCGTCGTCGCACTGGGCGGCAATATTCACCTGCGCGGAGACAGTGTGGTGAACGGACAGGTGTTCACACTGCTAGGCGACATTCGGCAGGACCCCGGCGCTCAGGTGGTAGGACCGGTGACCGCGCTGCTGGGCCAGGGGCCGGGCACTGCGGCGCTGCCCCCCGACGGTTCGCTGAGCGACCTGCAACTGGCGAGCGCCACCGCCATCCGGCCGCTGCTGGGCTGGCTGGGCGGGACAGCCTGGAGCGCACTGTTCTGGATCCTGACCAGCACACTGACGCTGGCACTGTTCGTGAGCGGGGCCGCAGGGCAGCTGGCCGGCCGCCAGAGTCAGGCCCCGCTGCGTACCCTGGCCCTGGGGGTGCTGGCTCTGGCCGCTCTGTTGCTGCCGGCCGCACTGCTCACCTTTGCCGGCTGGCTGGTGCCGGCCCTGGGCCTGTGCCTGCTGCTGGCGCTGCTGCTGGCGCTGGGCCTGGGAGTCAGTGCCTTCGATGTGGGCCGCCAACTGGCCTGCCGCCTGCATGCCAAGATGCCCGATACCCTCGGGGTCCTGATTGCCTTGGTCCTTCTCAGCGCGACCATGGTCTGGCCCTCACTGACCCTGGCGGTCATTCTGATTGGTGGGGCCTGGGGCAGCGGCAGCCTGCTGCTGATTGGCCGGGGCCGGCGCGGGCTGGACACCGTGCAGGACTGCGGCTCCGCAGGCCTCACCAATCCCTGAAGCATTTGCCACCAAGGCGGCATGTTGTTCGCTGCCGGGCTGCTCAGCGAAGCGGGGGCACAACGTAAGAACAGCTCTCAGCTCTCCATTGTCGGTCCCATGCACACAGGGCCTGCTGGAAATATTCCCGGCAGGCCCTGCACGCACTGAGGCACTCAGTCCAGAATGCGTTTGAGGTGCAGGTAGATTTCATACCAGTCCTGCTTGCCTTCGGGGCGCTTGCCGCGCAGCTCAATGCGCGACAGGGTACGTACCCAGTCGGGCGTCAGCTGCGCCCCCAGGACAGGGTCAGCCATCAGGTCAGCCAGGCCGCGGGGCAGAGCGCCCTCGCCCGACTCGCCGTAGAACTCGACTCCTTCCAGCAGGTCGTGTACCGAAATACTGTAGGCGGCAGCCAGGGTCTGCAGCGTATCCAGGCTAGGGTTGGTGCGCCCACGTTCCAGATCGCTCAGGTAAGGCACGCTGATTTCAGCGACCTCCGAGACATCTTTCAGACGGAGTTTGCGTTCACTGCGCAGTTCGCGCAGACGTTCGTGCAGTTTCATCTCTCACCTCCTTCAGGCAAAAAAGCGTGCATGGCATGGGACCGTTTTTCCGGCCGGCTGGCCCAGGCGAGGACCATTCAGCTGAGAGCGAAAAAACATTCCCTCAATCGGATTGTAACAGTGCCGCCTTGTACGGTCAATACAGAATATTCCCCCAGACTTCTTGTCAGACCTGATACGCTCTGTTAGAATCAGAAGCAAGAGAGCGGGGATTGTTTCTGACGTATAAACCCCGTCTACACCTCTCAATTCAGCAAATAGCGTTTACTCGTTCCTTTTCGACATGTAGGCTGCCCAGCGGCGCCTGCCAGGGCCCGCACGGCCCTATCAAGGAGACTGCCCATGAAAGCACTGACTGTGATGGCCGATAGTCTGCGGGCCGGCTATATCCACCCTACCCATGTCCTGAACACCCTGATCGAGCTGGAAAATGCCGGTGGTACGGCCGCCCTGCGCGAATTCGAGGCCCACCTGACCAGCGGCCGGCAGGCACTGACCGAGCGGGGTCATCCGCATGCCCGGCTGGCCGAAGCGTGGCTACAGGCCACCCGGTTCTACCTGCAGGAGTCGCAGCGCGGAGCAGCCTGAGCAGCCTACTGCCAGCGCTCGCGCCGCTCTGCCCCCTGCCGCAACAGCACGCCCCGCACTTCACCCACCAGATACAGGCTGCCGCACACCACCACGGGTGCGGCAGCTTGACTTGCCGCCCAGCTGGCCGGAGTAGCCAGTTCCAGCGCCTGAACGGGAGAAGCGGCCTCACGCACCGGAATCCCCTGCGCCTCCCAGAGCGGCCGCAGCGTACCCGGCTCGGCAGCGCGGGGGCTCCACTGCGCCTGGGTCAGCACCACATCACTCACGGCCGGGGCCAGGATCTGCACCATCTCTTCCAATGCTTTGTCCGCCGAAGCTCCGAAGACCAGCCGCACCGGCCGCAGGTCCAGGGCGTCCAGGGTGTCGGTCAGGGCCTGAGCACCGTCCGGGTTGTGGGCCCCGTCTAGAAGCCAGCCCTGGCCCTGAACCGTCAGATATTCCAGACGGCCGGGCCACCGGGTCTGGGCCAGCCCCTGGCGGACCGCTTCCCGGCTCACGCCCAAGCGCAGCGCCGCAGCTGCGGCCAGCGCCGCGTTGGCAGCCCCATGCGCGCCCAGCAGTGGGGTCTGCAGGTCCAGCATCTGCGCCCCATCAGGCCAGTGCAGCTCCAGCGCCGTACCGCTCAGGCTTAGCCCGGTCACCCGGAAGGAGAACTCGCGCCCCAGCGCCCAGAGGTCGGCGCCCACCTGCTCCAGCACAGGCCAGAGCGCCGGCATGGCGGCAGTCACCGCCGGCTGGCCGGCACGCAGAATGCCGGCTTTCTCGGCGGCAATGGCTGCTAGGGTCTCCCCCAACACCTCGGTATGGTCCAGGCCAATATTCGTAATCACGCTCAGTTCGGGTGAGAGAGCGTTGGTGGCGTCCAGCCGCCCCCCCATGCCCACCTCCACCACGGCCCACTCCACATCTGCATGGGCGAACAGCCAGCAGCCCACTGCAGTCACCACCTCGAAAAAGGTGGCCTCCAGCGCTTCAGCGTGGGGCCGTACCATTTCCAGAGCGGCGAGCAGCTCCGGTTCTGCCACCGGCTCGCCATCTACCCGGAAACGCTCGGCAAAGTGCGTCAGATGCGGACTGGTAAAGATGCCGGTCCGCTGCCCACTTGCCTGCAGGGCACTGGCCAGCGCGGCAGAGACAGACCCCTTACCGTTGGTTCCCCCCACCAGGACGCTGCGGAAGCGCCGCTCAGGGTTCCCCAGCCGGGACAGCAGAGCCTCTATTCGCTCCAGACCAGGCTGCACCCCGAAGCGCTGGGTACCGTACAGCCAGTCGAGATGCCGCGCCAGGACTTCTCCCACTCCAGCCGGGCCCGGGTCAGCCTTGGCGGGCAAAGTACTCTTCCAACGCCGGAATCAGCTGCTTCTTGCGGCTGATGCAGCTCCCCAGGTTGGCCCGGTCACCGGCCACCTGCACACCGAAGGCCCCCTGGAGAACAGCGGCCTCAGCTTCAGAGGGCACCAGCGTTTCGTTGTGCTCCTGCAAAATGTCCACCACCGACAGCAGCACACCCTGCAGTTCCTCCTCCTGCTTCAGACGGCGCATGGCGGCCAGCAGCTCGTCCTGGCGGCCCAGCACGTAAGCGGGGTTGGTGGTCTCGGTCACACCTACGCCCCAGCGCTGCGCCGCCTCACCCTCACCGAATACGAACTCCTTGTAGTCAATCTTGAGCAGCTGCTCAGCCGGGGTGTCACCCAGGTCACTTTTGGCGACGAACATCCGCATGGCGTAGCCCGTCACGTCGTCAATACCGGCCACCGGAGCCAGGAACTCTACGGCTTCCCGGTCGGCATCTGTGGTGGTGGGGCTGCGGAAGTGCAGGGTATCGCTCAGGATAGCGCTGAGCATCAGCCGGGCTTCCAGGGGTTCCACTGTCAGGTTGGCCTCGCGGTGCAGGCGCAGCAGGATGGTGCCGCAGGAACCTACCGGCTCAAAGCGCAGCATGGCGGGGGCATTGGTCTGCAGGTCGCCCAGCTTGTGGTGGTCCACCACGTGGGTCACGGTCAGGTCAGCCAAGTTGGGAGCCGACTGAACCGTCTCATTGTGGTCAACCAGCGCCACGGCAGTCCCTGGGGCCAACTCCGGCAGCATGGCCGGCGCCTCAATACCCGCCTCGCGCAGCACAAACGGGGTTTCAAAATTCAAATCACCGAGGCGGTAAGCCACAGCAGGCGTGCCGGTACGGGTCAGAAAAGAAGCATAGACAAGGGCAGCTGTAATGGCGTCGGTGTCGGGGTTCTGATGTCCGAATACAGGAAGCATGGCACCACTATAGCCGCGCCCTTCAACACAAAAAAAGAGAGACCCTCTTGGGGCCTCTCCTTTTGCAGTGAGATGGGGTTTGGGGTTTAGAACTTCACGCCGTAGCTGACCTTGAAGCCGTGGGCCACGTTGATGGGGTCAGTGGTGGTCCGGGTGTCTTCGTCAAAGCGGAACACGCCGTAGTTGAACTTCAGAGCCTCGTTCCAGGCCAGCTGGCTGTAGATGCCCTGAGTCTGGGTGTAGTTACCGTTGGCGACAGCACGGGGGGCCGCGACAGCGCCACCGAAGCGGAAGTCAGCCACGGAGGGAGACACGCTACTGGCGCCCAGGTTGGGCAGGCCAGCCTGCGCACCGAGGTTGTCACGCAGGTTGTTGGCCTGGTGGAAGCCGTAGCCCAGGCTGAGCTTGGCAGCGGGCGAGAAGAACTGGTTCAGGGTCACTTCAGCCTTGGCGCCCAGTTCGCTACCGATAACGGTGTTGTTGTCAACCAGACCGGTGGTGTAGCGGGCACCAGCCAGGCTGGCGCGGAACTGAGGCTGGAAAGCCAGGTCCAGAGGCTGGGTGCTCAGGTTCACGCCACCCTTGATCTGGGTGTTGTCGGCAGCGTTGCCACGGTTAGGAGCCTGCTGGTTGTACACAGAGCCGCCAATGAAGGGGGCCACGGTCAGCTCAGGAGTCGCCTTCAGGTTGTAGGCAGCGAAGCCGGCGCCGTAGGTGTCGCCAGTGGTAGTAAAGGTTTCACCCAGAGCAGCCAGGTCCAGGTTGGGCACCAGAGCGTTGGCTGCAGTGCCGTCGTGGGTCACCAGCACACCAGCGCCGGAGCTGTAACGGTACAGGTCGCTGACTTTAGCAGGCGCAAAGATGGTGCGGCTGCGGTCCTTGTCGGCGCTGCGGACACTGGTCACCTTGTCGGCGTCGTAGCGCACAGCGTCGCTGTTAGGGGCCAGGAAGCCAGAGCTGGCCGCCAAGTCCTTGTTGTCGCGGGCATCGGTGGTGTAACCAGCGAAGCCAGCCACGCGGAAGGCGCCCAGGTTGGTGCCGATGTGGCCACCCAAGGTGCTGCGGCGGTTGGCCCAGGCCCGGTCGTACCAGTTGGTGTAGGTATCAGCAGCCAGACCCAGTTCGGCGCGGCCCAGCTGGGTGGAGACGGAAGCGCCGTAACCGACTTCGTCAACATAGTTAGGACCAAAGGCGTCCGTACGGTTGACATCCATGGCAGCGTTGGCAATCAGCTTGTTGTCGGCACCGGTGTTCTCGAAGCCAGGTGATACGGCACGGAAGTCAGCGCGTGCACCCAGGTTGAAGAAGTTGGCTTCAGCCGACAGCTCAGCAGCCTGATCGCGGCTATCGAAAGCCTGCTGGAAAGTCCGGGCGCCGGAGAAGGCGTCGGGCATGCTGGCCACGTACACAGCCTTCACACCGTACAGGGTTTCATCGCTGTCTGCAGCCTTGGGCACAGCGTAGCGGCCATCAACACCGAAAGCGGTGCGGCCAGTGCGCTGGGTGGCAGCATCAGAGAAGTTCTGTACAAAGCTCACGCCCACGTCACCGCGGTCGCCCAGCTTGGTTTCAGCGCGGGTCGCCAGGTAGGTACCGGTCAGACCAGCGTTGTCGCCGTAGCCACTGCTGATGTACAGGGTAGGGCTGAGGGGCACGTCAGTCAGCGCCACACCGGCGGACACACCATTGCGGACACCGCTCGGCAGGAGGTAGTCGTTGTAGCCGGGAACGTCCTTCAGGCTGCCCACAGGGTTGACAACATCAGGACGGGCGGGAACAGTACCAGCTTTAGCAACCACACGGAAGCGGGCGTCATCACCGATGCGGCCAGTCACTTCAGCGGAATCCAGGTAGGTGACGTAGCGGTTGGTGGTATCAACAGCTTCGCCCAGCTTCACTGAGTTGGTCAGCAGGCTGGGGTCAAAGCCAAAGTTCACTCCAGCTTCTTCAACAGTGACACCGCCGGCAGCGGCAATGTTGGTGGCCTTGACGCCAACGGTGATGGCAGGCGACAGGTCAAAGCGACCTTCGTTGGTGGTGTCCACACCACGAACACGGTCAGTCGCGTCGTCGTCGGCTGCCGTCTGGTTGGTGTACTGTTTCTCAGCGAAGGTACCTTCGGTCACGCGGTCAACGTCGAAGTTGGTATCGCCATTGACACGGCGCAGCTGACCGTAGCTTCCGCCTACTCCCAGGGTCAGGCGCACGCGGCCGTTTTCCAGGTCGGCAATGCGGATGCCCTGAGCGTCGATATCGGTGGTGTTCTCGGCCACCTGGTCTTCGACCACACCCAGGCGCTCGTCGAAGGAAGCCAGTTCGCCGTCAACAGCGGTCACGCGGTCCTGCAGTTCCAGCACGTCCTGGTTCAGCAGGGTAGCCATTTCGTTGACTGCAGCCAGGTCTTCAGCAACCTTGCCGGCATCCGTGTTGGCGATGGCGTCAACGCGGCCTTCCAGGCGGGCGAAGTCTTCACGGCTCACAGCGCTGTCTTCCAGGTCGCTCACGCGCACGTCCAGAGCAGCCAGTTCGGCGCTCAGTTCGTTGATGGCGTTACGAATGGAAGCCATGGTGGCGTCGTCAACCTTGCCCAGGTCCACTTCACCGCTGCCCACCTGATCCAGCAGGCGGGAGATGATCATCGCCGCCTCGTAGCGGGTCAGGTTCTGGGTGCCGCGATAGGTGCCGTCGGGGTAGCCCAGGATAATACCCTGGCTTACCAGACGCTCAACAGCGTCCTTGGCCCAGTGGCCGGCGGGAACGTCGGTCAGGGCGGGAGCCTGAGCTGCAGTGGTGGTCACGGTGGTCTGGGCCCCCGCAACACCAAACGACAGCGCAGCCGTCAGGAACAAAACACTTTTCTTCATAAAACCCCCATAGGTTTCTTTCAGGCCGGGCTCTAGCAGTTCCTAAAAAAGTTGATGGGGCGAGTTTCCGGGTTTCCTCTCCCAGAGACAGTTCACCGCCACAAGCCTTTTACCTGACCCCATCCTCCGCAAGACATCCAAGGTCTCATCGGCGACAGGTCATCCGGATCATAACGTTCTGATGAGACTGAGGTCAAGCAAAGGTAGAAGGCTCAGACGCCAGACGGTGCAGCGAAAACAAATGATTTTCGGCCGCAGTAAGGATGTAAATCGGTCAGCCAGGGAGCGGCTGCTTCGCTTCATCCAGAGCCCGAGCGAACCAGGCGGGTAAAGTTCCCCGAAAGTAGGTCGCTCCCCAGGTTGTGGCCCAAGTGTCCAGCTGGCCGGCAGCGATAGCTTCTCGCATACGCTCCACCAGTCTATGGAGATAGCGGATGTTATGCAGCGAGAGTAGCCGTGGTCCCAACATCTCTTCAGCGCGCAGAAGGTGGGCGATGTAAGCTTGCGTAAAGTTGCAGCAGGCGTAGCAGTC
>NC_015161.1:30000-95000 GCF_000190555.1 Deinococcus proteolyticus MRP | reverse complement strand
GACCGAATGCAGGGTAAGCCGTGTCGCCGCAGACCCTGCACCCGCCAAAGTGGGAGAAGCGGCCAGGCGGCCTGGCGGAGACCCGCACACCGTGTACTACCGCTGGCACGGCTCACCACGCATGTATTACAGCGCCTACCCCGCTGAAGCGCTGGCTGAGCTGGCGCGGGAGATACGCAATCGGACCCAGGTGCAGGAGGTATGGGTCATCTTCGATAACACGGCAGCTGGAGCAGGGGTGGATAATGCCCTGGAGTTGCGGAAGCTTCTACTAGGCGGAGCTACAGAGTGACGTGGTATGCCACCACTACCGGCACTAGGAACAGCGCCCCCAGCACGAACGACAGTGCCAGGTTGTGCTCGGCCACCAGCTCGCGGCGCAAGTAGCCCGACACGCTCTCACCCTTGCGGCGGGCCAGCGTGCCGAACACCGCCCACACACCCAGGCTGAACAGCAGCAGCGACAGCCCCACCGCCAGACCGAGCCAGGCGAACGCCTGCGACCAGGGCAGGTCGGTCATGGGTGTAGGAGCGGCCACCATGCGGCTGAACAGCAGCGCAAAGCCCAGCGACGCCCAGAAAAACACCGCCCCGATGGCTGCCGTCTGGCGGTCCTCGATCTCGGCGGCCAGCTCACGCATGGGCACACCCAGCACCGTGCGGATAAACAGCAGGCTGAGCAAGGTGGTCGGCACCCACACGGCCAGATTCCAGCCGATTTCGGTGAGGATAAGGGTGAGGAAGTCGCTGGGGGTCATGGGGTCAGTGTAGCGGGGCAGAGTTGGGGGCGGCGTAGCCATAGAGGAAACTAGGTAGCCGCTCATGCAGCTCGTCGCGTGTCACCACTTCGCCACCACTGCTGTAAACCAGCACGTTGAATTGTGCAGCCTCTCTATACAGTTGCTGCAGCACTCTCTCGCTCACGCCTGCATTCCTCCCCCGCTCTGCTTTCTCTGCATCCAGGCGGGCGGCTTAGGCGCGAAGCGGCCCAGAATCGTCTGCTGGTCGTAAGCCAGGTACGCGTTGGCCCAGGCGAAGGTGCTGTTCAGGGCGCGGATAGCGTCGGGGCTGCCCATGTTGTGTTCCAGCTGGTACAGCACGAACTGCTCGGGGGTTTCCAGACGCAGGTAGGTGGGCATGGGGCCGGCGTGCTCATCCAGGATGCTCTGGAACTCGCCCACTGCGTCGGGGCTGGCGCTTTCCAGGTCAATGTTCACGTACATGACCTTGGGCACGTCCTCCAGCTGCTCAATACTGACGATTTCCTCCGCGATGGCCCGCAGACCACCGTCCTCGGCTTCCAGCTCCACGATGACCAGCCCCGGCGTGTCGTTGACCAGCTTGGGCTCGATGCGGTCGTAGGCGCGGGAAAAGGCCACCAGCTCAATCTGCCCGGATTCGTCGGCCAGGATAAAGCGGGCCATCATGCCGCCCGACTTGGTGGGCTTTTTCTGCACACCCTCGATCATGCCGGCCAGCACGGCTTTCTGGCGCTTGCCCTTCTTGGGCTGCACCTCGAACCAGCTGTCGAGGTCGGCAATGCGGCAGCTGGCGGCTTCGCGCAGGCCCTCATGCTGCTCCAGCGGGTGCCCGGAGATATAGAGGCCCAGCGCCTCTTTCTCGGCGGCGAGGCGCTCCAGCTCGGTGAAAGGCGGCACGCCGGAGCGCAGCGGGCGCTCCTCCACGACCTCGTCCAGGGCAAACATCATGCTCATGCCGGCCTGGGCGCGCTGGTTGATTTTGGCAGTGCCGGCGGCGTCTTCCAGGGCGTCGTCCAGCGATTCCAGCAGCTGCCGGCGCTCCCCGAAGGCATCGAACGCGCCCGACTTGATCAGGCTTTCGAGCGCCTTGCGGTTGCAGGTCTTGTTGTCGATGCGGGAGCAGAAGTTGGCGAGGCTCTCGAAATGACCGGCCCGCTCGCGCTCGTCGAGAATTCGCAGTACGGCGGCTTCGCCCAGGCCCTTGATGGCGTACAGGCCGAAATAGATTTCCTCACCGGCCACCGCAAAGTCGGAGCTGGAGCGGTTGATGTCGGGCGGCAGGACCCGCACGTCCATCTTGCGGGCGTCGCTGATGTACTCGGCCACCTTGTCCGAGTCGCGGCGCTCGACGGTCAGCAGCGCGGCCATGAATTCCACCGGATAGTTGGCCTTCAGCCAGGCCGTCTGGTAGGTGATGACGCCGTAAGCGGCCGAGTGGGACTTGTTGAAGCCGTAGTTGGCGAAAGCGTCCAGCAGATCGAACAGCTTGTTGGCTTCGTCCCTGGGCACACCGTTGCCCTCGGCACCTTCCACGAACAACTGGCGCTGCTTGGTCATCTCGGCGGCGTCCTTCTTGCCCATCGCGCGGCGCAGTAGGTCCGCCCCGCCCAGGGAATACCCGGCCACATCCGAAGCAATCTGCATAATCTGCTCCTGATACACCGGAATGCCGTAGGTCTCGCGCAAGATAGGTTCCAGCCACTTCTCGGAGTTGGGGAAATCCTCGTAGGTGACTTCCTCTACCCCGTGGTGACGGCGCACGTAGGTGGGAATATTTTCCATCGGGCCGGGGCGGTACAGCGCCGAGAGCGCGATGATGTCGGCCAGGCGGCGGGGGCGCAGGCGGCGGCTGGCGTCGGTAATTCCCGCCCCTTCCAGCTGAAACACCCCCTTGGTGTCGCCCCGGCTCATCAGCTCATAGGTGGCTTCATCGTCGAAAGGAACGGTGTCAAAGTCCATCTCGATGCCCTTGGACTCGCGCAGGATGCGCCGGGCTTCATCCAAGAACGAGAGGGTACGCAGCCCCAGGAAGTCCATCTTGATCAGGCCGATGTCTTCCACCGACTTCATGTCGTACTGGCAGACGATGCCGCTGCCAGAGGTGTCGCGCATGATGGGCACCAGGTTGGTGAGGTCTTCCCTGCCGATCACCACGCCTGCCGCGTGCACCGAAGCGTGGCGGGTCAGTCCTTCCAGCTTCTGGGCGAACTCGTAGGCGCCGCGCAGCTCGGTGTCGGCTTCCAGCATCTGCGCGATGTCGGGCACAGCTTCGCGGGCCTGCTCCAGCGAGTAGCTTTTGCCGAACTTGACCGGAATCAGCTTGCTGACCTTGTCCACCTTGGTGTATTCCACGCCCATCACACGGGCCACGTCCTTGAGACAGGCCTTGGACGCCATCGTTCCGAAAGTGGCAATCTGGGCCACCTTGTCCTCGCCATACTTGCGCTGCACGTACTCCACGACTTCCATGCGGCGGGCATCGTTGAAGTCGATGTCGAAGTCGGGCATCGAGATGCGGTCCGGGTTGAGGAAGCGCTCGAACAGCAGGTCGAATTCGAGGGGGTCGAGGTTGGTAATCCGCATGGCGTAGGCGACCAGCGACCCTGCACCTGACCCACGCCCCGGCCCCACCGAAATGTCCTGGTCCTTGGCCCAGTTGATGTAGTCGGCCACAATCAGGAAGTAGTCGGGGAAACCCATGTTGTTGATGACCGACAGCTCATACTCGGCGCGGCGCAGAATGACCAGCGCGTGACGGTGGTGGGCGCGGGTGGTTTCCTCGCTCGGCTCCTCAGTGCCGGGATCAATGGCGGTGTCGCTGTCCTGCACGCTGGCGCGGCGGCAGTCCTCGTGAGCGTAGGCGGGGAGAGCGCCTGCTTCGGCCTCGGCTTCCATCTTTTCCAGCGCGGGGTAAAGGGTGAATTTCTCCTTGGCAGCCTTGCCCCGCGCTTCCCACTCGCTGCCCATAAAGGCCAGCAGGGTGAGCAGAGCTTCCACGCTGCACTCCTGCGGGTTACAGCCCCCTGCCCGCGCCGTGACCCGCGCCGCGTCGTCCGCGCCCAGCTCGGTGAGCGAACGGGCGGCGTAGTCGCGCAGCAGCGCCTCAGTGGCGTGGGCGGGGTAGCGGCGCATCATGCCCGCGTAGGTCTGCACCCGCATTTCCTCGGCCATCGTGCGGCCTTCGGGAATGGGCAGCTGCGGCATCTGGTACACCCGCTTTTTGCCCACGGGCAGTTCTACGTTGCACAGGTCAGCGATGTTGGCGGCGTTGTCAAAGACTTCCTCGCCCCAGTCGGACACGGGCAGGGCGGCCTGCATCTCTTCCAGGCTCTTGACATAGAACTCGTCGCAGGGAAACTTGAAGCGGTTCTCGTCGGCCAGGGTCGCCTTGGTCTGAATAGCGAGCAAGGTTTCGTGCGGGGTGGCGTCTTCCTTTTTCACGTAGTGGCCGTCGTTGGTCGCCACCATGCCGATGCCCAGTTCCTGTGCCCACTGCCGCAGGATGGGATTGTTCTGGTCCTGCTCCTTCAGGCCGTGGTTCTGGATTTCGATGTAGTAGTTCTCGCCAAACAGGTCCCTGTACCACAGCAGTCGCTCCTTGGCCTCGTCGTGGCGGCCCATTAGTAGGAGTTGCTGCACTTCCGAACCCAGGCAGCCACTGAAGGCAATCACCCCCTTGCTGTGCTCCTGCAACAGCTCGTGGTCAATGCGCGGCTTGTAGTAGTAGCCCTCGGTGTAGCCGCGGCTGCTGAGGCGGCACAGGTTCTGGTAGCCCTCGAAATCGCGGGCCAGCAGGGTGAGGTGGTAGATGCCCTTTTCGCCGTCCTGCCCCCGCGTGCGGTCGCGGCGGGTGCCGAAGCCAGGCACCACATACGCCTCGTAGCCCAGAATCGGCTTGACCCCAGCGTCCTGCGCGTAGTTGTAGAAATGCACCGCCCCGTGCATGTTGCCGTGGTCGGTCATCGCCAGCGCCGCGTCACTGCCTTCCGGGCTGGTTTCCTTGGCCCACTTCAGCAGGTCTTTGAGCTTGGCCGCCCCGTCCAGCAGGCTGTACTGGGTGTGCTGGTGCAGGTGGGCAAAACGCTTGGGCTTCTCCCCACCCGCGCAGCACGAGCCGTCGGGAAGGTGGATGTGGGGAGCAGCAGTGGCAGAAGCGGAGTCGGGCGAGGTCACCGCAAAAGTCTAGGATGAGGGGGCTTCTGAGCACAGTGGGCCTTATCGCTTGACTTTGGAAAGCAGTGTTTCAGACGCAATTCACTCAAAAAAGTCTTCGTCGATTTCCAGCACGTCGAGGGTACGCTTTTTCTGTACGCCTATACCGTAAGCCAGCATCAGCGCGGCCAGTTGGTCGCCGTCAATCAGCACCAGACGGTCTTGAGCTTCGCCCTGCGCGTAGGCTCTGGCCTCGGCGGTGTAGTGAGAGGTAGTGATGAATACGCCCCGTGCCACACGCTTGCCGTGCAGCGCCCCTACAAAGCCTTGCAACTCTGGACGCCCGATGGTGTTGCCCTGCTTGTAGCGCTTGGCTTGAATGTAGATGTTCTGTACACCGAGCGGGTCAAGTTTGATGATGCCGTCAATGCCGCCATCGCCCGATTTGCCCGTGTGACTTTCGCGCCGCAAGCCCTCAACTTCATGGTCATCTTTGCCGCCGTAGCCCATACCGCGTAAAACTTTGATGACGGCCAGCTCGAAGAAACTTGGGGAGCCTTCCCGCAACCTTCGTAGCAACTCCAGCGACAATTTCTCATTCAGACTTTCTATGGCCGCAATAGCAACATCTTCGGGATGCTGCTGCTCGGACAAGATGTCCACCGCTTTCGAGGCCTTGTCCTTGCTTTTCTGCTTCTGTGCCCGTTCGGCCAAATACTGCTGCCACTTGGGAAGCGGCGCGAACTCATTCTCGCCAAGGGTGTCGCCTACCGTTGGCAACAGCGCCCGGCCCGTTTCGGAAATTTGGTAGATGGCGCGGGAAGGTCTATCCAGTAGCCCCGCTAGAAAAAGGTTGCTACAGGCCCACGCAATGCGGTCTCGTACCCGCAGTTCTCCGCTTGGTTAAGTTTCGGCCAGGACTTCGGGCGAGAGGTCGGCCAACCCCATCACCTCATCCTTGATTTGGCTGACATGACGGGTTTCACCGTCAGCCATAAATTTCAGCGTCAGCGCGTTGAACTCGTCGAACGTGGGCATGGTGGTTCGCATGCCGCCTATTCTAGGCTGACCTCATGCCCTCTCCCGACTACATCGCTGACCTCCGCGCCCTCATCGGCAATGCGCCCGTGAACCTGATGGGCGCGGCGGGCCTGGTTTTTGACAGCGAAGGCCGCGTGCTACTGCAAAGGCTGGTCGGGCGCTCCGATGTCTGGAGCCTGCCCGGCGGCCTGTGCGAACTGGCCGAGCCGCCGGAGCAGACGCTGAGGCGCGAGGTGCGCGAGGAAACGGGGTTAGAGGTGCTGGGGGCCGAGCTGCTCACCCTGCACACCACGCCGCTCCGCACCCTCGGCAACGGGCACCAGGCCAGCTTTTACACGGCGCTGTACCGCGTAACCGAGTGGCGCGGCACGCCGCAGGCCGATGGGTTGGAGGTGGAACGGCTGGAGTGGTTCAGCGTGCAGGAACTGCCGCCCCTGCGCGGGTTTATCGGGCAGTGGGCGGCGGCGTGGCTGCGGGCACAGCAGGAAGCGGCATGCTCCAGCAGCTGACGGCCTGGGCAAAGCGGCTTGGGCGCGAGTTGCTGGCGCTGTATCTCGCCTACCGCGACCCGCGCACCCCCTGGCCGGCGCGGGTGTGGACAGCGCTGGTGCTGGCTTACGCCCTCAGCCCGCTGGACCTGATTCCCGACTTTATTCCGGTGCTGGGCCTGCTGGACGACGCGCTCCTGCTACCGCTGGGCATTCTGCTGGCCGTGCGGCTGATTCCGCCCGAGGTGATGGCTGCTGCCCGCCAGGAAGCCCTGACCCGCGAAGGCGAACGCCTACCGGCCAGCTTGCCGGGCGCTGCGGTCATCGCCGCACTGTGGCTGGGGCTGCTGTGGTGGGCGGTTCAGGCCTTCTGGCCGCAGTAGCACAGGCAGGAGAGAGCGCAGGCGAAAAAAGAGGTGCCCCGCCGCAGCGACAGCACCTTCACTCCCTCAGCTGCGGCACCTACCCGGAAGCGGCCGCTGCTGCAGCCTGCACCGTTTGCTGGCAGTCCAGCAGAGCGTATGCCCTTAAGCCGTGTGAGAAGGGCTCAGGCCAGGTGGCCTTCGACATACGGCTCGGCAACGAAGCCGTAGATGCCAGGGCCGGAGTGGGCACTGATAGAAGCGCCGATAGGCTTTTCGCTCACGTGTTTGACGTTCAGGCGGCTGTGTTCGAGTGCCTGGCGCATCCGGGCAATCTGGTCGGGGTCTTCGCCAGCCAGGCCGATGGTGATGGCGACCGGCTGGTCCCCGAAACGCTGTTCCAGATTGCCAATCAGCGACGAAATGCCCTCGTGGCCACGGACGGTGCGGGCGTTGGTCAGCTGGCCTTCGGGCGTATAGACCATCACCGGGCACAGCCGCAGCAGCGTGGCGATAATCGCCCGGCTGGCCGAAACGCGCTTGCCTTTACGGAAGTACTTGAGCGAGGGCACCACGGCGTCGGCCACAATCACTTCGCGGACCTGGTCCATCTGCTCGACGGCGTCGTGCACAGTGCCGCCCTGGTCGATGACCAGCTTGGCCCGCAGCAGCAGCCGGCCCAGCGCGATGGTGCCGATACGTGAATCGTAGAGGGTGACGCGGTGCTGCATTTCCATACGCTGCACCGCTTCCCAGGCGTTGGCCATGTTCTGGCTGAGGGTGCTGCTCACCAGCACACACAGCACCTCATCGTGGTCGTTGAGGAGGTTACCGAACACCTCCATGAACTCCTCGGCGGTGATGGGTGAAGTCTGCATTTCGCCGCCCTGCGCCAAGAAGAACTCGGCGTCACGGGTCTGAAGAGTCACCCCGTCCTTACGCAGCTCGCCGTTGAGGTACACGTTGTTGGGGATGATGTGTACACCCAGGCGGCGGGCATCTTCCTGCGAGATTTCCGAGGACGAATCCGAGACGAGTGCGACTTTTTTCATGGGGTCTCCTTTTGTGGTGAAGCCAAGCCTGGGCGGGAAGGCGGCAGCGTACGGCCAGGGCCTGAGGTTCAGCCCAAGGTAGGAAGGCACTTCTTAATCAATCCTTACGGAGAAAACTGATAAATCCTGCTGCCGCAAAAAAGCGCCCTCCTGTACGGAGAGCGCTCACATCTGCTTAGAAAGTCCGTGAAGAGGTTACTCCAGCGTCAGGGGCAGGCTGATGACTTCGGCGCCACCTTCCGTTTGCACGCTGTAGGTGTGCTCGCCCGCAGGAGCGGCCGCTACGTCCGCCGACCAGCGGCCGTCCGCGTCCGAAGTGAAGGTGCCCACTTCGGTGCCGTCCTGCAGCAGGCGGTAGCTGGCGCTCGGCTCGGCAGTACCGCTGAGGGTAAATCCGCTGGCCGCCACCGAGCTGCCTGCAGCCGGCTCGGTCACCGTGAAGGTGCCGGTCGTTGGCGTGGTCGCAGGAGCAGTCTGTATCTGGGTCTGCTCAGTAGGCGCAGGCAGGGGCTGCTCGCTGCGGTTCTGGGTGAGGTACCAGGCCAGGCCCGCCAGCAGCAGCAGCAGCAGCCACCACGGGAAGCCGCCGCGGCGCTCGGGCTGGGCCGGGGCAACCGGGTGGGGCGGCTCGGGCGTCATGGGCTGCACGGGAGCAGGCTGGGCTGCCACCACGGTTTCGCCGGCAGGCGCGGCGACGGGAACAGGAGCCGCTTTGGCCTGCTTGGTTTCCAGCAGGGTGGCCCGCTCCCTGGGCGCCGCGCCAAACAGCTGCGTTCCCAGCAGCGACTTGAGCACGCCCAAATCTTCAGGCAACAGGCTTTCCAGGCGTCCAGCGTCCAGACCACCCAGCACGCGGCTGAGGCCGGCAGCGTCCAGGCCGGCACCACGGGCGCGGCTGCCCAGCAGGCCCAGAACGAAGGGGGTCAGCAAGGCCAGCAGGCGGCCGGCCTGCTCACCGGAAGTCCCCAGCGCCGTGCCCAGGCGGCCGCCCACCTGGCCGGGATTGTCCAGCAGGCGGTCCAGCACGCTCAGGCCGCGCACCTCCAAAGCCCCCAGCTCGGCGCGGTTGCCCAGCAGGGCGGTGTTCAGCTGCTCACCTTCGGCCACGCGGCCAAAATCACCGCTCAGGGCCAGCAGTTCGGCGGCGCCACTTTGGTCGCGGCCCTTCTGGGCCAGGGCGCTGAGCAGCACGGCGGCGGTACCCTGCACCGCCCGGCCCGCGTCGCGCCGGCCGAACCCGGCCGCTTCGGCCAGGGCGCCCACGTCCTGTGCCGAGAACTGCTCGCGGAAGTAGCTGACCAGGCTGTCAGCGGTGAGAGGCAAGTCCTGGCCGCTTGCGGAAGCCAGCGTGGGAGTGGCGGCCGCAGCGGCACTGGGCTGAGCAGCGCGCGCCGCCGTGACAGAAGGCTGAGCGCCGATCACCACCGGCTGGGCAGATTTCCAGGGGCTGCCTGCCGGCTGGGCCTGAGGCGCGGCCGGACGCACGGCACCGGCACCCACACCGGCGGCAGCGGCGGCAGCAGCCAGCGCTGCGGGCGAGGCGGCCGGACTGGAGCTGGCCGGACTAGAGGGAGCCGGCTGAGTCTGAGCGGGCACTGCCTGCGGTTGGGTCGCCTGCGCAGCGCTGGACTGAGTGGCGCCGGGCTGGGGGGCAGTGGGCTGGGGCTTATCTGCCTGCGGCTGAGCCGGCTGGGCGGCGGCTGCCGGGGCTTCTGCTCCGTCCAGCAAGGCCGAGACCACGCTGGACTTGGAATAGTCGGTGTCCTGGGCCAACTCGGGTTCAGGTTGAGGAGCGGCGTCCTGGGCCTCTTCTTCCGAGCGGTAGGGGTTCTCCTTCAGGGAAGCGGCCGGGGCCTGGGGCTGGCTCTCCCGCTGCACAGCTCCCGGCTCGGGCACTTCCGCGCCGTCCAGCAGGGCCGAGACCACGCTGGACTTGGAGTAGTCGGTGTCCTGGGCCAGCTCGGGTTCAGGTTGGCCGGCCTCCGCCTGGGCAGCCGGGGCCTGACCGGAAACCGGCGTAGGGGCCGGTGCAGAAGCTGGCTCAGGGGACTTTTTTATCTCACCGGCAGCTTGCCCCTGTCCTCCGTCTACGAACTGCGGGGCGTTGGCGGCAGCAGCGCGCGACACGTAAGAGCCGCCAGCCGAACGGGGCCGCACACCACTGGCGCGGATGGTGGACATCACCTGGGTAATGTTGCCCCCATTCACGCCGGCCTGACCAATGAAGCTCAGCAGCAGCGGCAGGGACATGTTCATCAGGGCGGTGATAGAGGGCTGCGGCGCGCCTTCCACCCGCGACAGCTGTCCAGCCAGGTCGGTCTGGTCGTGACCCAGCAGGGCCGGGCTGAGCAGTTCGCCGGCCAGTTGCAGCGAGGCGGCGCCCCCCTGCTCGGTCAGGGCGTGAGACACGTCGCGGAAGCGGGGCAGGTTGGCGATCGCGTCCAGCACCTGGGCGCGGCCGGCCTCGCTCTTGGCCTGCTGGGCCACGGCTTCCAGCTGCGAGCGCACCGCACGGTCCAGCAGCCGGGCGGCCTGCTCGGACTCCAGCCCCAGCACCTGCCCCAGCTCACGGGCACTCTCAGGGCCAAACCGACTGCGAAACAGTTCTTCGATATTCATAGGTGCTTCCCATCATAGGCAAAGGAACCTGCCGGGCGCCTGACAGGCCACTGAACGATTCCTCATGCTGGTTGCCGGGAGAGCAGGAAGAGCAGGAAAGCCCGGACCCGGCTCCGCAGCGACGCCCCAGGCGGCGTGACGTCAGGAGCGGGGCTGCGGCTTTTGCCCGCCCCCGTCCGACACCTCAATCAGCCAGGCCATCAGCTGCAGCACGGCCAGGCCCAGCGCGGGCAGGCCGGCCAGCATCATGATCCAGCCGCTGATCTGCTGATTTTGCAGCGGGGTGAGGTTCCACAGGCACACTGCGCCCACATAGGGCTGATACAGCACCTCGCGGGCGTACAGCCACCACGCGGCGATGGACATCATCGGCAGGGCCGCCAGAAAGCCGAACCAGCCCCGCTTGCCGAAGGTGCCCGGCTGGATGGTGGGAAAGGGCCGCAGCATGGCCCCCCAGATCATGGTGCCGCTGATGAGGTACAGCGCCGGCAGCAGGATGGACGCTGTATTGGTCACGATGCTGGCGTTGAACCCGGCCGGGATATTCCAGAACAGAATGACGGCGGTCCACACGGCGAAAGCCACCCAAGGGTCGAGCAGCACGCTCAGCAGGCGGCCGGGCACCGAGCGCGGGGCCAGCGCGGTACCGCGCGGCAGGCTCAGCAGCAGCAGCGGCGGCACCAGTTCGGCCAGCACCATCAGCCGCACCATGTACAGCGCCATGGAGTTCAGGGTGTACACCGCTGCGCTCGAATCCAGCGCCCACAGGGCACTTAGCAGGGCCAGCACGAACAGCACGGCTTTCCACACCGGCCAGTTCTGCCGGCCCTGCGGCGTGCGGCGGGCCTGGAGAAACGGCCGAAAATAGAGGGCGGCCGCCAGGACCAACAGCCCCCATACGGCGGGGTTGAAGGTCAGCGTGAGCAGGTCGGCTGCGGAAGGATTGAGGTTCATGGGGTCACCGCCTGAGAGGGGGCAAGCCGGGCCGCCGTGAACAGCTCCGGTGCCGGCGTGGGGCGGGCAGCCTGCGGCTCACGCGGGTGGTTCATCACGTAGCGCACGTCGCGCAAGATGCGGTCCACGTCCGGCAGCTGGGTGTAGTCCCACATCACGCGGGTGTAGCCGCTGGCGTCTATCAGGTAGGTGGCCGTGGTGTGGTTGATCTGGTATTTCAGCGGGCCGTCCACCGGCACCTGGCCGTAGGCCACGCCGTAAGCCTGCGCCACCCGGCTCAGCTCAGGCTCGGGCACGCGCACGCCGGTGCCTTCCCCGAAGTATTCCACGTACTCGCGGATTCGCTCGGGAGTGTCGCGCTCCGGGTCCACCGATACGAACACCACCTGCACCTGGTCCCGCTCCTCGGGAGTCATGCGCGCCCGCATCTCGCCCAGGTATTTCAGCGTCAGCGGGCAGATGTCGGGACAGTGGGTGAACCCGAAAAACAGCAACGTCTGCCGGCCGCGCGGCTGCAGGGTCCAGGGCTGGCCGTGGCCGTCGGTGCCCGAGAAGGCCAGCGCCGGCTCCGGCCGGTTGATCACCGAGCCGTAAAAGGGATAGGCGCTCTGCGAGCGGGCCACTGCCCAGGCCACGCCCAGCACCAGCGCCACCGCCGCCAGCGCCAGCAGGGCCGAGCGCTGCCAGGGCCGGGCCGGGGGGGCCGGCGACTCGGGCGCCGCACCAGGAATCATGGGCGCTGCACCTCGGCGCTCAGGTTCAGCGTGCGGCCGTCCTCTGCCTCCAGGGTCAGCGGCAGGCTGCTCCCCTCTTTCAGCGCTCCAGTCAGGCCCATCAGCATCACATGGTCGCCGGCCGAAGACATGCTCAGCTCGCCGCCCGCCGGCACCGTCAGGCTGGGCACCTCCACCATGCCGCTTATGCTGGTGCCGCTGGCGTCGGTGGTCACGGTCTGCATCAGCATCGCGTGCCCGGCGGCGGGGGTCGCCGCCCCTACCAGCACGATGTCCGCATCTGTGGGGTTGTGCAGCGTGATGTAGGCGGCCGTGTCGGTCAGGCCGGGCGGCACAGCCGTCACGGTAGCGGCTTTCACCTCCAGCGGCAGGGCACCCGCGCTGTCAGCCTCGGCCGCCGCAGAAGCAGACGCCGTGGCTGCAGACGCCATGTCGTGGCCGGCATGTGCACTGGCGTCGGTGCTGGTGTGAGCAGTGCTGGCCTCGGAAGCGCTGTCCTGGGGAGTGCTGGTCTCGGAGGTGGTGACCTGGGAACCCTGGGACATCTGGGAAGAGGTAGAAGTGGACGTTTCCTGCGTTGGAGCCTGGCAGCCCACCAGCAGGCCGGGCAGGAGCAGCAGCGGCAGCAGCACGCCGCGCCGCCGGGCGGGCCGGGCTGGGTGGGGAATCATGGAGCCGGTCGTCATAGGGGCAGTCTAGAGGGGCTTTGCCCGCGAATTGTCCCCCCGCGCCTGCCGCTGGCCCGGTCCGCAGTTCACTCACACGGACGGCACCCGGGTGGCGGCCTCCTGCGAACAACGCTCCACGCTCCTCCATGCCGCGCAGCACGTATGCTCTCTGCTGCTCTGCAGCCTTGCAGCTCCCGTTCGCCTGTGTCTCACCGCTGCAAAACGGTTGGCGCCGCAACCCTTATCCGCGGGTCAGCAGATACATCTTGGGATGGTGACCGCCGCTGTACACCTGCGCCAGTTCGCGGCCCTGCCAGGGCGAGTCGGCCAGCACCCGCTCGAACAGCCGCAGTTCGTGGGTAATCACCACCATCCGGCCGCCCCTGGAGCACAGCCGGTGCATCTCGTTCAGGAAAGCGGGGTACAGCTCGGCGTTGCCGCCGTGGGTGCCGATATCGTCGCCCCAGGGCAGGTCGGCCAGAATCAGGTCGAAGGAGCGCGGCGGCAGGCCCGTGCTGAGCGCATCCACCTGCGCCACCTCCACATCGCGGCCAGCAGCCTTCAGGTTGCTGCGGGCGCAGGCCACCGCTCCAGCGTCGATGTCTACGCCTACCATCGCCTCGTACGGCCCCATCAGGGCGCGCTCAACCAGCAGGGTGCCGCTGCCGCACATGGGATTGAAGATGCGGTCCGAGGCCCGCAGGCCCGCCAGCGCCAGTGCCCCGTAAGCGATAGACGCGTTCAGGCCGCCCTCGCGGTTGCACACCCGCCAGTCGCGGGCCGACAGCGGCTTGGGCGTCAGCCGGGCCAGCACCTCCCAGCCGGTCCCGCCGGCCGCCGGCCGCAGCCGCAGCCGCAGTTCGCCGTCCTCAGGCTGGTGCGGCAGCCCCAGCGCCCCGGCCATCTCGGCCGTCAGGCGCTCCATCACTTCGCTGTCCCGCCCCGCCGCCGACACGCGCAGCGAGCGATGCCCGCCTGCAGCCACCACGCCGCGCAGCCAGGCCGTCAGCTCGCCCAGCTGCTGGTGCCCCAGCAGGCCGCGTGGCCGGGGCACGTCCCAGACACGCACAGCGTAGACCGCCACCACGCTGCGCAGGCGGCCCAGGCGGTCCGGGTCGCCGCCGTAACGGAAGCGCACGGCCTCGTCGCCGGCGGCCACCACATCCAGCCCGCGAATGGTGCCCAGCTCGGTGCGGGCCACTTCCTCCAGGCCACGCAGCACCTCGGCCTCGTACAGCGGCCAGTCGGCGGGATTGCCACGCGGCGCGGAGCGCTGGGGGCGGCGGGTCTTCTGGGCGGTGCGGGCAGGGCGGCGCGGCATAAAGTCCATCATACGGCACGGGTTCCGGCCTGCCGCCGCTCCCCAGCGGGCCGAACAAAGGGCCACCCTCCTGACAGGAGGTGGCCCGGAAAACGCCGGAGGGAAAGCGTCAGCGGCTGCGGCCGGCCTCGACCTGCTCGGCTTCGGCACGCACGCTCTCGGAGGGCGTGGTGTTCACGGCGCCAGCGCCTTCGCTGGCCTGCTGCGCGGCGCGGTCGGCGCGGCCTTCGCTCTGCAGGGGAATCTCCTCGCCAGGAGCCTGACCGGCGGTGTCCACGCTTTCCAGCGACACGGCGCCCAGCTGGCGCAGCACGCCCGAAGCCTCGGCGGTGCGGCTGAGGTCCGTGTCACGGGCAATCACCAGAACCTCGCCGTCCTTCATGCGGTCGTAGACGCGCTCGGCGTGCGGCGTCGGCATGCCAAAACCGCGCAGCAGCCGCACATAGTCGCCGTGGTCCGAGCCGGAGATGGCACCGAACAGACCGCCCAGGGTCATGCCGCCCAGCAGGCCGAACAGGGCGCCGTACATGCCGCCGTCCACATACACCCGGGTCGCGGGAATCAGCGCCAGCAGAATCCACACCGGCACCGTGAGGGCCAGGCCAGCCAGCGCACCCATGATGGCACCCTTGATGACGCCGCCCGCGCCGGCCGGTGCGCCCTCTTCGGGGCTGATGCCGGTGGCGCTGGCCACCTCGCTCTGGGTGACAGCGTTGGTGCAGGCGAACCCCAGGCGGTCGCGGTCAAAGCCGCGCGACTCAAGAACCTGCAGGGCCCGGGCAGCCTGCTGGGGAGTTTGAAACAGAGCGACGACGCTTTCCATATACCCCTTTTTTAGCATGTTTGTGTGTGCGCCGCGCAGGTGCATCCATCCCGGCGCAGCAGGCCGGCGCCCTTTGTTCTGGTGGTCAGGCAGGGAACGGCCCGAGCAAAGGGGGCAGGTATCCTTCCTGGCCCCCCCGACGTTTTCTATACTGGCCAGGCATGAATCAGCCTTCCGTTCCCCCCCGGCCCGCTGCGCCCGTGGCCTCTGCTGCAAGTGCTGATTCTCTGAGTGCGGGCCTGCCCCCGGCGTTCGAGCAGCGGCTGCGCGAAGTGCTGCGCTCGGAAGTGGAATTTATCGAGCTGATTGGTGAGGACCTGGTCGCCGCGGGCGGCAAACGCCTGCGCCCGCTGGTCACGCTGCTCAGCGCCCAAGCGCTGCAGGTCGGCGCCCCAGAAGATGCAGGCGGCCACCACGGCGACGCTCTGGCGCTGGCCATCTGTATCGAGCTGCTGCACTCGGCCTCGCTGCTGCACGACGACCTGATTGACGACGCCGACACCCGGCGCGGGCAGGAGGCGGCGTTCCGGCGCTACGGCAACGTGGTCAGCGTGATGAGCGGCGACTTCATGCTGGCGCGGCTGCTGATGCTGCTGTCCGAACTGCCCGCCGCCGCCCGGCTGACCCGCGCCTTTGGCGAGGTCGCCAGCGTCATCTGCGAGGGCGAGGTGCTGCAGTTTCAGGTGGCCGCCTACGGCAACCCCACCCCCGAACAGTACAGCCGCATCATCTACGGCAAGACGGCCGCGCTGCTGGAACTGGCCGCCGCCGCTCCAGCGCTCCTGCTGGGTGCCTCCGCCGCGCAGGAACAGGCCCTGCGGCAGTACGGGCGCGAACTGGGCATGGCCTTTCAGATTCGCGATGACCTGCTGGACCTGCTGGGCCGCGAGGAGGACCTGGGCAAGCCCGTGGGCAGCGACCTGCGCGAGGGCAAGGCCACTTTTGCCGTGCTGCAGCTGCTAGACACGCCCGCCGGCGAGGAGGTCCGCGCCATCTTGCTGCGCCGCGCCGCGCACGGGGGCGACCTGGCGCGGGTACAGGCGCTGTGCGCCGAGTACGGAGCGGCCGAGGCCGGCTGGCGTGAGGTGGCCCGCCGGCTGGAGCTGGCCCGCGCCGCCTTGCTGGACCTGCCGGCCTCCCCGGCCCGCCAGGAGCTGGAAACCCTGCTGGACCGCCTGGCCCTGCCGGTCTGAACGGCGGCTCATCTTCTGCGCTCCATGTTCTGACACTTGTGCCCGGCTGTATCGCCGCTGCATATCGGCAGAGGATGCAGGAACCCTTCTGCTCTATCAGACGGCAGATTTCGCCCCGGGTCAAGCAAGAAAATACAGACGGCAGCGAGAAAATAGAACCGGGCAGGCACGGCGACCTGCCTGAGCCACAAGGACGCAGCGAGCGTGTATGCTCATAGCGTCATTATGAATCTGCTCTTCATCTCAGCTGCACGTCTGCTGGCGGGCCGGGCCCTTCCCTGCCGCTGCGGCCTGAGCACGTTCATGCTGCACGCCATCCCATTTTCTTTCCCAAGGAGGCCCAGATGAGGGTTTCAGGACTCAATTGGCAGGGGCTGATGGAACAGCTTCAAGAAGCCCTGCCGTACTGCGAGGTGACGGACCACACCCTCGCCTATTTCAGGTATCCCCGCCGCAGCGTCAAGGTCAACCTGCCGGTCAAGATGGACGACGGACAGGTACGCGTCTTTACCGGCTACCGCGCCGTGCATTCCAACGCCCGTGGCCCCAGCATCGGCGGGGTGCGCTTCCGCGAGGGCCTCACGCGCCACGAGTGCGAGGTGCTGGCCGCCATCATGACCCTCAAGGCGGCCGTGGCCGACCTGCCGCTGGGCGGCGCCAAGGGCGGGGTGGACGTGGACCCGGCCAGCCTCAGCGCCCACGAACTTGAGGGCCTGACCCGGCGCTATACCTCCGAGCTGGTGGAGTTGCTCGGCCCCAACGAGGACATCCTGGCCCCCGACGTGGGCACCGACTCGCAGAACATGGCCTGGATTTTCGACGCCTTCAACGAGGGGCGCGGCACCTCCATCAGTGGCATGGTGGTCGGCAAACCCATCGCACTCGGCGGCTCGTATGGCAGCAAGGACGCCCGTGGGCAAAGTGCCGCGATGGTCACGGCCCGCGCCCTGGAGAATGACGGCACCGGCGTCAAGAATGCTCGCGTGGCCGTGTTCGGCTACGGAGATGTCGGGTCCAAAGCGGCCCGGCTGCTGCGTGAGCAGGGCGCTCTGGTGGTGGCGGTCAGCGACCGCGACGGCGCCGTGTACGCCAGCAGTGGCCTGGACCTGGACGCCCTGGCCGCCTGGCGCGAGCAAACCGGCAGCGTGTGCGGTTTTGGCCTGGACATTACCGGAGAAGAACTGCTGGAGCTGGACGTGGACGCCCTGATTCTGGCCTACGACTTCGGCACGGTGAATGCTGGCAATGCCCACACGGTGCGCGCCCGCTACCTGGTGGAAGCCACCAACCGCGCCGTGCTGCCTGAAGCGGAACGCTATTTGCGCAGCAAAGACATCCATGTGCTGCCCGACCTGGTGGCCTCTATCGGCGGTGTGGTCGTGAACTACGTGGAGTGGGTGCAGTCGCACACCAACTTCTTCTGGACCGAGAGCGAAATCGAAAAAGTCGTGGAGGGGCACATCAACCGCGCCCTGGACGAGGTGCTGGAGCTGATGAACCGGCACGGCACCGAAATGCGCACCGCCGCCTACACGCTGGCCCTGAGCCGGATTGCCGGCGCCACCGAGATGCGCGGCGTCTACCCCTGAACCACCCAACTTCCCCCAACCTTGCAAAGGAGCTGCCATGACCACCGATTCCAAACCCGCCCAGCCTCAGGCACCGCAGCCGGCTGCCGCCAAGCCTGCTCTGCACGACCTGCCCTCTTATCTGGACCCCAACAACATCGGCCCCTACGAGATTTTCCTGGAGCAGGTGGACCGCGTTACCCCTTACTTGGGCAACCTGGCCTACTGGGTGGAAACGCTTAAGCGCCCCAAACGCATCCTGGTGGTGGACGTGCCGATTCACCTGGACGACGGCAGCGTGGCCCACTTCGAGGGCTACCGCGTGCAGCACAACACCTCGCGCGGCCCGGCCAAGGGTGGTATCCGCTACCACCAGGACGTGAACCTGTCGGAAGTGATGGCGCTGTCCGCCTGGATGACCATCAAGAACGCTGCTGTGAACGTGCCCTACGGCGGCGGTAAAGGCGGTATCCGCATCGACCCCCGCAAGTACAGCCAGGGCGAGCTGGAACGTCTGACCCGGCGCTTTACCACCGAAATCGGCCTGATTATCGGCCCGGAAAAGGACATTCCTGCCCCCGACGTGAACACCAACCCCCAAATCATGGCCTGGATGATGGACACCTACTCCATGAACGTGGGCCGCACCGCCACCGGCGTGGTGACCGGCAAGCCCATCAGCCTGGGCGGGTCGCTGGGGCGCAGCGACGCCACCGGGCGCGGCGTGTTCGTGACCGGCGCAGAGGCCATGAAGAAGCTGGGCATTGACATGGAAGGCGCGCGCGTGGCCGTGCAGGGCTTCGGCAACGTGGGCAACGCCGCTGCCCGCATCTTCCACGACCACGGGGCCAAAGTGGTGGCGATTCAGGACGTGACCGGCACCGTGTACAGCGCTGCAGGCATCGACCCGTACAAGGCGATGGAGCACCTGGCAGCGACCGGCAAGATCACCGGCCTGGACGGCACCGACGAGCTGAGCCGCGAGGAATTCTGGACCGTGGACTGCGACGTGCTGATTCCCGCCGCGCTGGAAAAGCAGATTACCGAAGCCAACGCCGACCAGATCAAGGCCAAACTGATCGTAGAAGGCGCCAACGGCCCGACCATTCCCGTGGCCGACGACATTCTGGCCGGGCGCGGCGTGACCGTGGTGCCCGACGTCCTTGCCAACGCCGGTGGGGTAACGGTCAGTTACTTCGAGTGGGTGCAGGATTTCAGCTCGTTCTTCTGGACCGAAGACGAAATCAACCAGCGCCTCGACCGCATCATGACCGACGCTTTCCTCAGCCTGTGGGATGTCAAGGAGCGCCACGGCGTGACGCTGCGTACCGCTGCCTACATCGTGGCCTGCACCCGCGTGCTGGAAGCCCGTGCGCTGCGCGGCCTTTACCCCTGAGCCTTCCCCAAGAGCAAGAAAAGAACTCCTCCCAAGTGGAGGGGTTTTTGTTTGCCGCAAGCCAAAGAAATAACCCGCCCATTTACGGACGGGTTAACAGCTCAAGCCTAGAGCCCTAGGCTTACTGCATAGGGTTCATGGGCTGACCGTCGAAGGTCATGCCGTTCACGGTTTCCAGGGCGCGGTCGCGCACGGCGTCAGGCAGCTTGGCGTAGCTCAGGCCCTCGTGGTAGCCCTGGCCGCTGGTCAGCATCCACTGGAGCAGGTGCTGGAGGCGCTCGCCCTGGGCCTTGTCACGGCCAGCGTAGTTCTGCTCGGGGTAGACCAGCAAGTAGGTGTAGGAGGCCATCGGGTAGGCTCCAGCGCCCTCGGCGTTGGTCACGCTGCCGCGCATGTCTTCGGGCAGTTCGGAAGCGGCGGCGGCGGCGGTCACGCCTTCCAGGCTGGGCTTCACGAACTCGCCAGCGGCGTTCTCCATGGCCATCATGGGCAGGTTGTTCTGCTTGGCGTAGGCTTCCTCGATGTAGCCGATGGAGCCGGGGGTGTTCTGCACCAGGCCGGCCACGCCGTCGTTGCCCTTGGCGGCGCTGCCCACGGTCCAGTTCACCGAGTTGGCACTACCGACTTTTTCCTTGAACTCGGGGCTGACCTTGCTCAGGTAGTCGGTGAACACGGCGGTGGTGCCCGAGGAGTCCGAGCGGCGGGCCACGGTAATGGGCAGCGCGGGCAGCTGCACGCCCTCGTTGATCTTGGTCAGGGCGGGGTCGTTCCAGGTCTTGATTTTGCCCAGGTAGATGTCGGCCAGCACGGGGCCGGTCATCTTGAGTTCGGTGCCCTCGGCCAGGCCGGGAACATTGTAGGTGGCGGTCACAGCACCCAGGGCCATGGGGATGTGGGCAATCTTGCCAGGAGCGCTGGCCAGCTTTTCGTCATCCATCGCGTTGTCGCTGGCGCCGAAGTCCACGGTCTGAGCAATAATCTGCTTCTGGCCGGTGCCCGAGCCCACCGACTGGTAGTTCACGCTCACGCCGGTTTCCTTGGCGTACTCGTCGAACATCTTGGAGTACAGCGGGTAAGGGAACGAGGCACCGGCGCCGGTCAGGCTGCCGTCGGCATAGGGAGCCTTGGGAGCGTTCAGGCCCAGGGCCGCACCGGCGCCCGTCGCGGCGTCGTCTACAGCCTGGCCGGCCGAAGCGGCGGCAGCACTGGCCGTGTCGCCGGCTTCCTGCACGGCCGAAGCAGCGGCCGTGGTGTCCGGCGCCGTGGTGGTTTCACTGACGGTCGTGGTGGTGTTGCCGTCGGTGGTGGTTTTGCTGGTGGTCTGCTCGGTGCAGGCGAACAGCAGGGCAGTCAGGGGCAGGGCCATCAGCCAGGTTTTACGGGGCAAGTTCATGCGGCGAGTCTAGGCAGGGTATGTCAGCCGTTTGTCAGCCAACCCCCTCAAACTGCGTTGCCAGCACAAAATTACTCTGCTTCTTGCATAAAGATAAGGCTGTTGGGAGTGGAGACTGGGGAACTGGAGGCAACGGCTCTAGGCGTCCAGAAGGGCTCACCCTTGCCGGGCGGCAATTGCAGATATGACGCCACGACAAGCCCCCGCATGAACGCTTCCTGACAAGGGATAAACATGCATACGGAGGCTTAGAGGAATGCTCAGCGCCAACCTGCGCTCAAAGCGGGATGTTGCCGTGCTTGCGGAAGGGGCGCTGCTCCTGCTTGTCCTTCAGCATGGCAAAGGTCTGAATCAGTTGTGCCCGCGTGGTTTCCATCGGAATCACGTCGTCGATGTAACCCTTGCCGGCCGCCACGTAAGGGTTGTCGAAGGCTTCTTTGTAGTCACGGATTTTCTCGGCGCGGGTGGCTTCCGGGTTCTCCGAGTTCTGGATTTCGCGGCGGTACACGATGTTGGCCGCACCTTCCGCGCCCATCACGGCCACCGCAGCGGTGGGCCAGGCGTACACCACATCCGCACCCATGTCGCGGCTGTTCATGGCGAGGTAGGCGCCGCCGTAGCTCTTGCGGGTAATCAGGGTGATTTTGGGCACGGTGGCTTCGGCGTAGGCGTACAGCATTTTGGCCCCGTGCCGAATGATGCCGGCGTGTTCCTGGCCCACGCCCGGCAGGAAGCCGGTCACGTCCACCAGCGTCAGGATGGGAATGTTGTAGCAGTCACAGGTGCGGATAAAGCGGGCGGCCTTGTCGGACGCGTCGATGTTCAGCGAACCGGCCATGACTTTGGGGTTGTTGGCGACGATACCCACGCTTTCACCGTTCAGCCGCGCGAAGCCCACGATGATGTTCTTGGCCCAGTCGGGCTGGATTTCCAGGAAGCTGCCCTGGTCCACCAGCGTCTCGATGACCCCGTGCATGGCGTAGGGGCGGGTCTGGTCAGGCGTGACCATCTCCAGCAGTTCGGGAGTTTCACGGGTGGGCGGGTCGCTCACCTCGGCGCGGGGGGCCTGCTCGCGGGCATTTTGCGGCAGGTAGCCCAGCAGCGCCTTGATCCCGTCCAGTACAGCCGCGTCGCCTTCCAGAGCCAGGTGGGCCACGCCGGACTTGCGTCCATGCACGCTCGCGCCGCCCAGCTGGTCAAAGGTGACATCCTCGCGGGTGACCGACTTGATGACTTCCGGCCCGGTAATGAACATGTAGCTGCTGCCCTTACTCATCAGGATGAAGTCGGTCAGGGCGGGTGAGTACACTGCACCCCCCGCGCACGGCCCCAGGATGGCGCTGATTTGCGGCACCACGCCCGAGTAGATGGCATTGCGGTAGAAAATCTCGCCGTAGCCGCTGAGGCTGTCCACACCTTCTTGAATCCGCGCTCCTGCCGAGTCGTTCAGGCCGATGACGGGGCAGCCCGTCTTGGCGGCCAGGTCCATCACCTTGACCACCTTAGCGGCGTTCATCTTGCCCAGCGAGCCGCCCAGCACGGTGAAATCCTGGCTGAACACGAACACCTGCCGCCCGCCGATGGTGCCGCGCCCCGTCACCACGCCTTCGCCGGGAGCCTCCACGCCGTCCATCAGGCGGTTGCGGCCGTGCTCCACGAAGGTGGACATTTCCAGGAAGCTGCCCTCGTCCAGCAGGTACTCGATACGCTCGCGGGCCGTCATCTTGCCGCCCTGCTTCTGCTTGGCGAGCCGGTCCGGGCCGCCGCCCTGCTCCACATGGGTGCGCCGCGCCTGCATCTGGGCGACCAGTTCCTTCAGCTCCAGACTGAGGTTCTTAGGTTGTGACATAGAAGCAGTTTACCGCTTGGAAGGTGCGGAATGGAAAAAGGCAGAGGGCCAGACTTGCCAGCCCTCTACCCTATGCGATACGGATTCCGCTTTATTCCCATAGAGCCGGAAAAGCACCGAATCTATGTCCATACCGCAGAACCCGCACTGTTTCTTACTCACTTCGTTCGGATGTCATCCCCGCGTACGTGGATTCCATCGGAAGAGATTTACCAGTTCCCGAAGTTGTCAATGGTGGCCAGTAGGCAGCTCGGAAGGCCCCTTCGTTCAGCTCGCCGCCTTCCTGCGCGGAGAGGGTCTTGCCTGCGTAGTGTTACCAGGCTAAGGGTCGAAGTAAAAGCACTTTTGCCCTTAGACACTTAGACTTTTCGACCCTTAGACCTCCTACCCCAGCATCTGCAATTCGCTCAGGCCACTCAGGAACTCGCGCTCTGGGTAGTCCTCGTGGTCAAAGCCCCTATCACCCTCCGCAGGCTGCACGCTCAGGCTGGCGAAGTCGTACAGTTCGGCGTCCAGCAGGTGACTTGGCGTCACACGGGTCAGGCTGCGCAGGATGTTGTTCAGGCGGCCCGGATGTTCGCGCTCCCAGCCTTCCAGCATTTCGCCCACCACCTTGCGTTGCAGGTTTTCCTGGCTGCCGCAGAGGTTGCAGGGAATGATGGGAAAGCCCCTGGCCCCCGCGTAGGCGATGATTTGGCTTTCGGGGACGTAGGCCAGCGGGCGAATCACCACGTTGGTGCCGTCATCGCTTTGCAGCTTGGGCGGCATCGCCTTGAGCCGCGCCCCGAAGAACATGTTCATGAACAGCGTTTCGAGGATGTCGTCGCGGTGGTGGCCCAGCGCAATCTTGGTGGCCCCGAGGCGGCGGGCGTGCGCGTATAGGATGCCCCGGCGCAGGCGGCTGCAGAGGCTACAGGTGGTTTTGCCTTCGGGAATCTTTTCCTTTACCACGCTGTAGGTGTCTTCAGTGAGAATATCGTGCGGCACGCCCAGCTCGCTGAGGTAGCGCGGCAGCACGTCTTTGGGGAATCCTGGCTGGCCCTGGTCCAGGTTGACCGCCACCACCTCAAACCGCACGGGCGCACGCTTTTGCAGGTGTAGCAGCACGTCCAGCAGCGTGTAGCTGTCCTTGCCGCCCGACAGGCACACCATGATGCGGTCCCCCTCTTCAATCATGCGGTAATCACCGATGGCCTGCCCAGTGGCCTTGGTGATGGGATGGAAGAGCTTCTGAAGGGTGTCGGTGGTAGGTGCGCCTGGCATTTGGCTTAGAAGTCTAAAGGTCAAAAGGTCGAAAAGTCTAAGGGCACGACTGCTTTTGCGACCTTAGACCCTTAGACCTTTAGACTTTTTGACCCTTAGCCCTAATTCACCAGTTTGGTCTTGTTCGCCACAAAATCCATCAGCACGTACTGGCCGATGTTCTCAGGTGTGGTGAAGTAGGCCTTGCCGCGCGTCATTTCGGCCACCCGGCGCACAAAGGCCAGCAGGTCGGGGTCCTGCGCCAGCATGAAGGTGTTCACCTGAATCCCGCTGCGGCGGCAGTTGGCAACTTCACGTAGGGTCGCGCCCATCACGTAGGGGTCCAGGCCATACGGGTTCTTGTAGATGCGGCCGTCCGGCAAGGTCAGCGCGGAAGGCTTGCCGTCGGTAATCATCACGATTTGCTTCATGTCCTTGTTCTCGCGCTTGAGGAGTTGCTGCGCCAGCCGCAGCCCGCCCGCCGTGTTGGTATGGTACGGCCCAATTTGCGCCTGTGCCAGCTTGCTCACAGGCACTTCCTCAGCAGAGTCGTGAAAGAGGACGAACTTGACCGTGTCGCCCGCATACTGGGTGCGAATCAGGTGGGCCAGTGCCAACGCCACCCGCTTGGCGGGCGTGAAGCGGTCTTCGCCATACAGAATCATGGAGTGCGAGCAGTCCAGCATCACCACGGTGGCCGCCGACGAGTGGTATTCGGCCTGCCGAATCACCAGGTCGGATTCTTCCAGTTGGTCAAACCCCTTGCCCATCACGTTGCCCAGCGTAGCGGTGGTGTCGAGGTTGAGCGTGTCACCAAACTCATAGTTCTTCAGCTCGCCCGACATCTCGATGCCGCTGGCATAGTCGCGGGTGTCGTGCGAGCCAGCGCCCGAGTGCCCGATGCCGCCCATCAGGTCGCGCAGCGATTTGTAGCCCAGGAAATCAATGCTCTTGTCGGTGAGCTGAAAAGTCGCGTCGCCTGCGCCGCCCGCCGTGCCCGCGCCTTGGCCGTCATCCCCGAACTCCTTGCGGATAAAGCCCTCTTCTTGCAGCTTGTCCATCAGGCGCTCAATCTGCTGCCCGATCTGGGTCTGGCTGATGTCGTCGGCCTGGAGCGCCTCCAAAAGCTGCTCTTCGGGAATCATGTTCCGCTCGGCCAGCGCTTCCAGAATCGCGTCGAACAGGTCGTCCATGCTGGGCCGCGCATTCGGGTCAGGGTCGTAGGGGTCGTTGAACCCCTGGCCCAGCAGGGCTTCTTGAATCATCTGCATCAGTTCGGAGGCCTCAAGGCTGTCCAGTTCGCCCTCGAAGCGGCTGTAACGGGTTACTTTGCTGGTCATGATGTTCGTCTCTCCCATTGTTCCCGGCCCCTTGCTCCTGGGGCACCGTTGCTGGCCCCTCTGTTCTCGGCCGCTGGTTCCATTTGCTGGTATGCGGATGCTGGTCTGTGGATGCTGGTTTGCGGTGAACTTGTGCCCGACATCATGACAGCCACGAACGGCCGCCTTTGTAACGGTGGCCTGCAGCCAGCTGACGCAAAAGGAGAGCTTTGATGAAAGTCGCATGGAAGCGGCCTGGACGGTGCCAGGTCAGTATCTCGTAAGCGTTCCCCTTTTACACTGGTCCTCTCAGAAGTTCTCCGTCTCCTGCACGTTTTTGAGCTTCACTCTCCAGCATTACCGGAGGTTTCCAATGAAAAAATTCCTGTTGATTCCTGCCCTGCTTGGCCTGGGCGTCCCAGCGCTGGCCCAGACCGCTTCCGCTCCGGCGACCACCAGCGCACAGCAAACCCAGCAAAGCCCGGTGCAGCTGGTCCTGAACGACTTTCTGGTCACCAATGTGCGCGGTGCGGACGGCAAACCCAGCGAGCGTCTGAACCCCGACGCCAGCCGCGTGCGCCCCGGCGACATGATTCAGTACGACCTGAGCGCCAAAAACGTGGGGCGTACGCCTCTGAACAACGTGCGCCCCAGCCTGCCGGTGCCGGCCGGCACCGTGTTCGTGGCGTCCTCGGGCGGCACGGGCAACGCCGTCACCGAGTACTCCTTCGACGGTGGCAAGACCTTTGGCAAGGCGCCGCTGTTCCGCAACGTGACCGTGACTGAAAACGGCAAGGCCGTGACCCGCCGCGTGCAGGTGCAGCCCAGCGAATACACCAATGTCCGCTGGAACCTGGGGGCTTTGGCTCCTGGCCAGACCCACAAGATGACCCTGCGCGTCCGCGTGCGCTAGACCAGCGGCGCGGCAGCGCAAGTCGGCAGGGCCCCGGGAACTCACTGCACCGGGGCCCTTTTTGACGTACCGATATGGCGTCAGCGGCTACGCAGCGTGCCCTGCACCGCGCTCATGAACTCGGCGCGGGTGCGGGGGTCGGTGCGGAACAGGCCCCGCATGGCCGAGGTGGTGGTGCTGGAGTTTTGCTTCTGCACGCCGCGCATCGCCATGCACAGGTGGACGCCTTCCATCAGCACCGCCACGCCCTTGGGCTGCAGCAGTTCCTCGACGGCCTCGGCCACCTGGGTGGTGATGCGCTCCTGCACCTGCAAACGGCGCGAGTACAGGTCCACGATACGGGCAAACTTGCTCAGACCCAGAATCTTGCCGTCCGGGATGTAGGCGACGTGGGCACGGCCGTAAAAAGGCAGCATGTGGTGCTCGCACATCGAGTAGAACTCGATGTCCTTGACGATCACCATTTCGCTGCCCTCGGCGGCGAATACGCCCTCGCCCACCACGTCCGCCAGCGTTTGCCCATAGCCCTCGGTCATGTAGGCCCAGGCCTTGGCGACCCGGTGCGGGGTGCGCTGCAGCCCCTCGCGCTGCGGGTCCTCTCCGATGGCTGACAGCCAGCTGTGGGTCAGGTCGGCCAGACCCGGCACTTCCAGCTCGGCCTGGGCCGCTGCGCCCGGCAGCGTGATTTTGTCTGGTGCGCTACTCAATGCCCTTCTCCTCAGCCCCAGCTCACGGCGCCGTAGGTCTGTTCGCGGGCAGGCCCACACGAGAAGATGACCACGGGGCAGCCGGTGACTTCCTCAATCAGGTCCAAGTAGGCCTGGGCTTCTGCCGGCAGGTCGGCGCGGCTGCGGGCCCCCTCGGTGCTGGCCCAGCCTTTCATCTGCCGCATGATGGGCTGGCCTTCGCTGCCGTAGCCCACGCACACCGGCACCGTCTCCAGACCACTGAGAATATCCATCTTGTTGATGACCAGCCCGTCCAGCCCGTTGACTTCTACGGCATATTTCAGCAGTTCCAGGTCCAGCCAGCCGACCCGCCGGGGGCGGCCGGTGGTGGTGCCGAACTCGTCCCAGGGGTTGGAGCCGTCACCGCGCAGACGCAGAATTTCCTCGTCACCGAAGACCTCGGTCACGAAGGGGCCGTGGCCCACGCGGGTGTTAAAGGCTTTGGCGACCCCGTAGACGCGGTTCAGCGCCTTGTGGCTGACGCCGGCGCCCACCAGCACACCGCCGACCGTCGGGTGAGAGCTGGTTACGAAGGGATAGGTGCCGTAGTTCAGGTCCAGCAGAGTGGCCTGGGCGCCCTCGAAGAGGACATTTTCGCCTTGCTTGATGGCTGCGCGCAGCAGCGAGCCGGTGTCGTGGACAAAAGGCAGCAGAGCCTCCCGAATAGGCTGCATGGCCTCAAAGGCGGTCGCCACACTGTCCCAGCCCGCCTCACGGGTGGAGTTGGGCTTGGCTTCCAGCAGCCGTTCCAGACGCTCGCGCAGCACGCTGTCGTCGGCCAGGTCACCGAAGCGAATGCCCACGCGGCGGGCGCGGTCGGCGTAAGCCGGGCCAATTCCCTTGCCTGTGGTGCCCACGAAATCCTTGCGGCCGTCCACGTACTTGTGGTGCGGCAGCACCAGGTGAGCGCGGTCGGAAATTCGCAGGTCGGGGTTCAGTCCGCCGTCAATCAGGCTCTGGCGCTCGGCCAGGAACTTGTCCGGGTCAATCACCATGCCGTCGCCCAGCACGCTCACGGTGCCCTCGTGCAGCACACCGCTGGGCAGCAGGTTCAGCTTGAAGGTCTGGCCTTTCGCGGTCACGGTGTGGCCGGCATTGGCCCCGCCCTGATAGCGGACCACGTAGCCGGCTTCGGGCGCCAGGAAATCGGTAATCTTTCCCTTGCCTTCGTCGCCCCACTGGGCGCCAATAATTGCAATTCCAGGCATTTCAGCCCTCCTCTTGTTTGGGCAGTCGGGCGGAGAAAGCCGTGCTGGCTGCCTCCCCTTCTGCGGTCACGCGCTCCTGCGCTCCCAGGCATGGCCAAAAGCGCGGCCAAAAAAAAGCACGGCGCATGACACCGTGCCTGAGTATAGGTCAAAGCGGCTGCGGCCCGCACACGGGGCCGGCAGCGACTCAGACAATCAGCGAGACCGGGGCTTCCAGGCTGCCGGCCACAGCGGCCAGGAACTCGGCGGCCTGGGCGGTGTCCACATTGCCGTTCAGGCTCAGGGCGGCGCGGCCGTCCACCACGCGGCCCAGCGACAGGGTCACGGCGTCCGGGTAGTGCAGCTCATCCAGGTCGAAGGTGCCGGCGTTCACCACCAGCAGGTCGGCTCCGCCCTCGTGGTCGCGGTCAATGGCGCTCAGCGCGTCACGCAGGCCCGCACCGGGGGCACCCACCGAGCGGGCGCGGTGCGAGTACACGTCCTGAATGGCGACGGCGCTCAGGTTCAGCATTCCGGCATGCTGCTGCGCGGCGCGGGCCACCAGCAGCGAGAACGGCACGTCCTGGCCCAGGGCTGCGTTCAACTGGTCACGCAGGTTCGACGCCGCCTGCAGGTCGGCGTCGCGGCGCAGGTACACGCCGAACCAGACGGCCTGCTCGGGGCGGGCAGCGGGGGCAGCCGGTGCAGGGGCGGCCAGTGCAGGGGCGGCCTGCTCGGGCTGCTCTGCAGGGGCCGGGACCATCACAGCAGTCTCCACAGCGGCAGACGCTGCCGTCTCCACGTCGGCGCTCTGGCTGGACACTTCGCTGACAGCAGCCACAGCCGGCTCGGCCGCTTGCTGGCGAATGTCCCCAGCAGCGTCCTGACTGTCGGTGAAGCGGAGCGCATCCGAAGCGGTGGGCTGGGTGGCCTCGGCCTGAGCGTAGGCCGGCTCGGTGGTGTCCTGCACGGCAGTCTGCTCGGTCTGGGGGGCGGTCTGTTCGGCGTAGGCCGGCTCGGAGCTGCCCTGACCATCATCACTCTGGCCATAAGCGCTCCGGTCATAACCGCCTTGACCGGTGCCGCCCTGCGAGAACCCGGCAGGCTGACCATAGGCCGGGGTGGCAGCCACTTCGGGGGCCTGGGGTGCCGGAACCTGGGGTGCTGGCGCCTGAGATGCAGGGGACTGGTACAGCTGCGAGAGCAGACCGCCCAGTCCGCCCGTAGCGGCCGGCTGCGACGCGGCAGGAGCCGGGGCCACTTCGTTTGTGACGACAGGCTCTGTGCTGACAGGCTCTGCGGCAACAGGTGCGGCAGGCTCGTCTTCCAGGTCCAGCTCGAACTCGTCCTCTTCCAGCGTGGCGCCTTGGCTGCTCAGGTCCTGGGCCATCTGCTGGCTGGCCGGTGCCTGGGCCAGCGGAGCCTGGTTTACCAGCGCGGCAATATCGGATTCCACACCGGCCTGGCTGAGCATCTCGGCGCTCATACCGGCAGGCAGTTCGTCACCGGTCCAGTCTGGCGGAGGCAGGTCCACCGGAGTGGCGGGCGGCTCTTCCTCACCGCTCATCACGCGGGTCAGATAGTTGATGATGTCCTGCTCGACGATCTGGCCGCCGGCACCGCTGCCCTGGATAGCACGCCAGTCGATACCGTTGGATTCAGCGAGGGTCTTGGCCAGTGGGGAGATATTGTCCATGTCTTGGTCCCTTTCAGTAAAGAGGAGGCAGTCAGCCGCAGGCCCGACACCGCAGGCCGGATTTGGCCCCGGTGCAGGCGAAGCCCACTCTAGCAATTTGAAATCTGAAACACGTTTGGTGGTTCCAGCCTGACAGGCCAGATGGAGCGGGCTTCAGACTTCTCATTGCGCCCAGAGTGGCGTTCACGGTCTAACAGGCTTCTTTCAGGAGAGCGGGCCTTCAGAAGTGGGCAGGCCCGCCTGAGGATGAAGCTTCCGGTGCCCTGACCGGCTGGGCGTTACACTGCTGGACGCATGAGCCTGCCGCCTTCCTCCGCTCCCACCTCCAGCCTGCCGCCCGTGCATTCGCTGCCCGGGCACCGCTTTTCCGTGGCTCCCATGCTGGACTGGACCGACCGGCACTGCCGCGCTTTTCACCGCTGCCTGACCAGCCGGGCGCTGCTGTATACCGAAATGGTCACCACAGGCGCTGTCCTGCACGGGGACCGGGCGCGGCACCTGGATTTCGGAGCAGCTGAGCATCCGCTGGCACTGCAACTGGGCGGCAGCGACCCGGCGGCCCTGGCCGAGTGCGCCGCGCTGGCCGAGCACTGGGGCTACGACGAGGTGAATCTGAACTGTGGCTGCCCCTCCGACCGGGTGCAGAGTGGGGCGTTCGGGGCCTGCCTGATGGCCACGCCGGACGTGGTGGCCGCGTGCGTGGCGGCCATGCAGGAAGCCACCCGGTTGCCAGTCACGGTCAAACACCGCATCGGAATTGATGACCAAGAAGACTACATGGACCTGCGCCGTTTCGTGGAGACGGTGGCCGGGGCGGGCTGCCGCACCTTTATCGTGCATGCCCGCAAGGCGTGGCTGAAAGGCCTCAGCCCCAAGGAGAACCGGGAGATTCCGCCGCTGCGCTACGAGCTGGTGGAGCAGCTGAAGGCCGAGTTCCCGGAGCTGACCATCTCCCTGAACGGCGGCGTGCAGACGCTGGCACAGGCGCAGGAGCACCTGACCTGGGCCGACGGGGTGATGGTGGGCCGCGCCGCCTACCAGACGCCCTACCTGCTGGCCCGCGTGGACCAGGACATCTTTGGGGAGGACGCGTCTCCACCCACCCGCCGCGAGGTGCTGGCCCGCTTCCGGCCCTACGTGGTGCAGGGACTGGCCGAGGGGCAGAGCTTCCACCACCTCACCAAATCCACGCTGGGCCTGTTCGCCGGGCAGCACGGCGCACGGCACTACAAGCGCACCCTCAGCGAACTGGGGCACCGGGCAGGAGCCGGGATAGAGGTGCTGGACCAGGCGGTGGCCGGTGTGCCGGACGACGTGCTGGACGCCCTGGACTAGACACCAAGTGACTGGTAGACACCGAGTGACTAGTAGACACCGAGTGGCCACCCATGACTAGAGGCTCACGTTGCCACGGCGCCGGCGCGCTGCTGCTGGAATTCGTGCGAATTCAGGCGCTGTGTTGCCTCTTCGCGGTGCTGGTGGTGGGGCTGCTGGCCCTGTCCGACCGGCTGCCGCCCGGCTTTCCGCTGGCCCGCGCCGACGCCATGCTGCTGGGCGTGCTGCTGGTGCAAGCGGGGCTGCTACTGACCCGTTTCGAGACGGCACGCGAGGCGGCGGCGCTGGGCCTGTTTCACCTGCTGGGCTTCACGCTGGAAGTGTTCAAGGTGCGGCACGGCAGCTGGAGCTACGACGCCGCTGGCCTGAGCGTGGTGGGCGGGGTGCCGCTGTACGCCGGGTTCATGTATGCCAGCGTGGGCAGCTATATGGCGCAGGCCTGGCGGCGGCTGGACCTGGCCCTGCACGGTGCCCCGCCGCTGTGGGCGCAGGTCGCACTGGCGGGGGCGGCCTATCTGAACTTTTTTACCCACCACTACGGCCCTGACCTGCGCTGGGTCATCTCGGCGCTGCTGGCGCTGGCCTACGCCCGCACGCGGGTCGAGTTCACCCTGCTGGGGCGGCGGCTGCAGATGCCGCTGCTGGCCTCGTTCGGGTTGATTGGCCTGACTGTCTGGGCAGCCGAGAACCTAGGGACCCTGCTGGGTGCCTGGGTGTACCCACACCAGCGGGGTGGCTGGCAACCCGTGGAGTGGAACAAATGGCTGGCCTGGACGCTGATGGTGGTGGTGGCTTTCCTGATCGTGTCCAGCCTCAAGCGGATGGAGGCACGGCTGGCCTCAGGACTGCCGGACACAGACACCTGACAGCAGGAGACCTGGCAGCGGGAGACCCGACTACAGCAGCCGCCCCGTATCTGCCGGCTGCGGGGTTATCACGCTCAGGCCACGGGCCTCCAGGGCTTCACGCAGCATCGGGATGTTGTGCAGGGCATGTCCCTTGGTGGTGTTCTGGAAAAACACGTACAGTTCGCTGAGGTCACCCTCCACCAGTGCGATTTTCTCGGCCCATTCGTCCATTTCGGCGCGGCTGTAGCGGTAGTCGTGGCGCTCAGCAGCACTCTGACCTTCCCACCAGCTGCCCTCGTTGCGGCCGTGCAGGCGCAGATACCCCACTTCGCCGGTCACGTGGACCTGCGGCTCGGGCATACCGCCCACCGGCGGGTAATCCGGACTGACCCAGATGACCCCGTATTCGGCCATGCCTTCACGCACCTCGGGGCGGTCCCAGCTGGCGTGGCGCACCTCTACCGCCAGCTCGTGCCCGGCAAAACGCTCGGTCAGTTCGGCCAGGTACAGCCGGTTCTCGCGGGTGCGGTGAAAGGAATAGGGAAACTGTGCCAGATAAGGCCCCATCATGCCGGCGTCACGCAGCGGCTCCGGGCTCTGAAGCATCCGGTCGAAGTCGCTGTCCTGCGGGGCACGGTCATGGGTAAACACCCGGTTCAGCTTCACTGCCATGCGGAAGTCGCGCCCGCCGGCACGCCGCACCATCCCCTCAAAGGCTTTGATCCCCGGAATGGCGTAAAAGGAACTGTTGAGCTCCACAGCTGCGAAATGCTCGGCGTAGGTCTGGAGGTAGGCGTCCTTTTTCACGCCCTCGTAAATCAGGCCCTCAGCGGTCCAGTCGTCGTTGGAGTAGCCTCCGCAGCCCAGCCAGATGTTCATCATGCAGGCACTATGCCGCCGCGCCGGCCGCAAAGCGTGGAGCGGCAGTTGTGTGGGCGTTTATGTCCAGCTGCACCCCACACAGTCACGCCCTGCCCGGCCGCAGCCCACTCAGCCCTGCGGAGTCAGCGGTTCACCTGATTTTGCCCGGTCCAGAAGTCCAGCACGCTGGCAATGGTGCGGTGGAAGTGGTCGTAGTCCAGCGGCTTGACCACGTAGGCGTTGGCGCCCAGGGTATACGACCGCTGCACGTCCGAGCGCTCGCGGCTGGTGCTGAGAATCACCACCGGCAGCGTGGCGGTGGCAGGGTTACCGCGAATGGCCTGCAGCACGCTTAGGCCGTCCATCTGGGGCATGTTCAGGTCCAGCAGGACCACGTCGGGCAGCTGCCCCGGCTGCGCGGCCTGACGCGACAGAAAGTCCAGGGCTTCTTGCCCACCCGACAGAATCTGCACGTTCGCCCGGTCCCCCGACTCGGCAGCCAGCTCGGAAAAGACGATTTGCGCCAGCTCGCGGTCATTGGCGTCATCGTCTACCAGCAGGATGGAATGTCTCGTCTGCTCTGCTGTCATCCCTTCTTCCCCCACTTCGCCTGATCCAGTTCCACCCTTGCAAAATCCTGCTCCTGAAGCTTCTCTTAAGAATCATATCATTGGCAGGAACCTTATGGACCGCTGTGTGGATGGCCATATGTCTGTGTCCGGGCCTTCCGGACCACCTCTGCAATCATGGGAACATGTCAATGCCTTTTTTGCCGCCGTATGCCAGCAAGCCCGCGTGGCGCCAGTGGGCCCACCAGCAGCGCGCTGCCCAGCCGGACGTATCGGCCGCAGTGGCCGAACATACGGCCGCTCTGCTGCGGCGGCTGGGCGCGGTGAGCGTGCTGACCTACCACGCCCTGCCCGGCGAACCGGACCTGAGCGCCCTGGCGCAGGACTTCCGGCTGCTGACCACCCGCGCCCGCGTGCGCCCGGAGCGCCACATGACGGTTCACGAGTGGGCCACCGCCAGTGAAATCAGCCCGCTGGGAGTGCGTCAGCCGCCCAGGGACACGCCGCAGGTGCCGCCCGGCGAGATTGACGCCGTGGTCCTGCCTGCGTTGGCCTTCGACCGCGCCGGCTTCCGCCTGGGCTACGGGGGCGGCTTTTACGACCGCTTTCTGGCGGGTTTCAGTGGCCCGACCATCGGCGTGACCCACTCGGCCCTGCTGCTGGATGAACTGCCCCACGAGGTGCACGATGTCCCACTGCACTGGATCGTGACCGAACAGGGCCCCGTGCAGGTGACCTCAGGGGGCGCTGCACAGCCCGGCTGAGCTCGGCTGCTGACCGCCCCAGCAAAGGGCACCGGGCACCGCTGCCCAGGCTCACAGACACGCAAACCTACAGATATCCAGGACCACAGATATCCGGAGCCGTGGTGTGATATTCTTTGCCAGTTTGCCCTCACGGGTCCCTGAACGGCACTGGCCGCCAGGGTCAAAGGGGCAGTCCGCGCAGGCCCGAGGGTCACGCGGATTCGGCGCCAGCCCCCCCGCCCTACCTCGCACGTGCCCAGCCGGGCACCCGAGGTACAGCAGGCCAAAGAGCTGCGCACTGCTGGCCCCCAGCCGGCAAATCCAACGCGGGCGAAAGCCCAAGGAGAGAATTCATGAAGCGTACCTACCAACCCAACCGCCGCAAGCGCGCCAAGACCCACGGTTTCCGCGCCCGTATGAAGACCAAAGCCGGCCGCAACATTCTGGCCCGCCGCCGCGCCAAGGGCCGCGCCCGCCTGACCGTCAGCGACGAGCAGTAACCCCGGAGGCGGCTGTGTCTGAAGCGAACGAACAGACCAGCCCCCCACCGACCAGCAGCGCCCTGCACAGACGTGCGGTGGCGCTGCAGTCATTGAAGGGGGAGCGGGAATTTCGCCGGGTGCGGCGGCTGGGCAGTGGGCTGCGGCATCCGCTGTTCAGTCTGAAGGTCACCGACTACCGCCCACGCTACGGCCAGCCCTGGCGCCCTGCAGCCCACATCGGCATCGTGGTGCCCAAAAAGGTGCTCAAGCACGCCGTGGACCGCAACCGGGTGCGCCGCCGCGTGCGTGAGGCCCTGCGGACCCTGCCTCAGAGCCCCCACGCCCAGGCCCTACCAGCCTGCCGGGGCATTCTCTTCCCTACAGAAGCCGCGCTGCACGTTTCCTTCTCCGAGCTGCAAGAGGCTCTGGCCGGGGCGATGGCGCAGGTGCCGGCGCGGGTCAAGGGGAATAAGGGGGGCGGCAAGCGGCAGGGGGGCAGCCGTGGAGCTGGGAAGCGGGAAGACCGGCCGTGAGCGCCCCCCCACCCGGCCCCGGCCCCACCACTGGCCCGGTGGCTGCCCTGCTGATTCGGGCGGTGCGCTGGTACCAGCGTGAAGTGTCGCCGCGCAAGCCCGCGCCCACCTGCCGCTTCAGCCCCACCTGCTCGGGCTACGCGGTGACGGCCCTGCAGCGGCACGGGGCGGTCAAGGGAGGCTGGCTGGCCTTCTGGCGCTTTTTCCGCTGCAATCCGCTGTTTCCTGGCGGTCACGACCCGGTGCCCGAGCAGTGGCCCCGGCAGCACTGACTGCCGGCACACCTGCTGCCAACCGTATCTCTAAACACTTTCGCTAGTCCCTCTTACGCGGTGCTGCCCAGGCTGACCCTAGGGTGCAGGTATGACCAACGAAAGCATCAAGTCCCGGTTCAGCAACGAAGAGTGGATGAAAGTGATGACCGGCGCCGGCAATGCGGGTGCGGCCATCGTGGCGGCCAGCCCCAGCGGCGTAACCGGCCTGGTGGCCGAGATGGGCGCCATCGTAAAGGGCGTGCGCGAGGAAGTCGGCAAGCAGCCCCGCACCCCTTTGCTGGAAGCCATCGCCGCCGACCTGGTGGCCGGCCCGCCTGAAGGACTCAAGCAGGACGACCAGGGCCGTATCACCAACATGGAAGAAGCCGTGGAGCGCTCCTTGGAAGGCGTGCGCCAGGCGCTGTGGCTGGTCGACAGCAAAGCCAGCCCTGAAGACGCCCAGAGCTACCGCGCCATGCTGCGGACCATCGCCCAGCGCGTGGCCGAGGCGGCCAAGGAAGGCGGTTTCCTGGGCATAGGCGGCGAACAGGTCAGCGAAAAGGAGCGCAGTGTGCTGGCCCAGCTGGACGAACTGATGGGCGGCCAGGGCGAAATCACCCGCGCCGCGACTGGCGCGCAGGGACAGGCGTCAGCTTCCAGCGCCGATATGCCTAGCACCAATGTGCTCAGCACCGGTATGCCCAGCCCCGACGGTTCGGGCAACGCGAACTGAAGCTCCCACACCCGCCCTTCATAGGGTAAATTAGGCCTCAGAGCTCGCAGTGACTGGCGCCGCGACGTGGACCACCACGGGGAAGCTGCGAGAAATCAAGGGAGGCCGCGCGCCTGGGTCGGATGGTATTCCCCTGCGGGGGAGCCATCCGCTTTTTCATGTCGCTTCACGCTGCTGCCTGCCGCGTGCCTGCGCCCCTCAGGAGGAACCCCATGAACACAAGACGCGCCCTGCTTTCGGTCAGCGACAAGACCGGAATCACCGACTTTGCCCGGCAGCTGCACGGCGCTGGCTGGGAACTGGTCAGCACCGGCGGCACGCTGAAAGTGCTGGAGGAAGCGGGCCTGCCCGTCCGCGCCGTGAGCGACCTGACCGGCTTCCCTGAAATGCTGGACGGCCGGGTCAAGACCCTGCACCCGGCCATTCACGGCGGCGTGCTGGCCCGGCGCGAGAGCGGGCACCTGGCACAGCTGGCGGAGCACGGCATCGGCACCATCGACCTGGTCTGCGTGAATCTCTACCCCTTCCGCGAGACCGTGGCCCGCGGTGCACCCGACGCTGAGGTGATCGAGAACATCGACATCGGCGGACCAGCCATGATTCGCTCGGCGGCCAAGAATCACGAGTCGGTGCTGATTCTGGTGGACCCCGCCGACTACCCGCTGGCCCTGCAGGCCGAAGTCAGCCGCACCGACCGCCGCCGCCTGGCAGCCAAGGCCTACGCGCACACCAGCGCCTACGACGCCGCCATCACGGCTTATCTGGGTGGTGGGGAGCAGGGGCAGCCAGAACCGGCAGATGCGGCACTCCCCGCGCACCTCAGCCTGGACCTGCACCGCGCCCACGAGGTGCGCTACGGCGAGAACCCGCACCAGGCGGGAGCCATTTACCGCTGGGGCGAGCAGCGGGGGCCGGTGCTGGACGCCCAGGTGGTCGCCGGCAAACCGATGAGCTTCAACAATTACGCCGACGCCGACGCCGCCTGGGCCCTGTGCGCCGAGCTGGCTGCCAGCCACAGCGGCCAGGTGGCCTGCGTGGCCGTCAAGCACGCCAACCCCTGCGGCGTGGCTCTGGGCGGCAGCGTGGCCCAGGCCTGGACCCAGGCCCGCGACGCCGACACCCTCAGCGTGTTCGGCGGGGTGGTGGCCGTCAGCGGCCCGGTGGACCTGGAAGCGGCCCGGAGCTTTCACGGCACCTTTCTGGAAGTGCTGATTGCCCCGGCGGTCAGCGCCGAGGCGGTGGAATGGTTCGCCGCCAAGAAGCCCGACCTGCGCGTGCTGGTGGCAGCCAGTGCCGAAGCCGGCCGTTTGGACGTGCGTCCGCTGAGCGGCGGTTTTGCCGTGCAGGAGCGCGACCTGCGCCGCTGGGACGACCTGTGCCCCGAAGTGGTGACGGCAACCCAGCCCAGCGAATCCCAGTGGGCGGACCTGCGGTTTGCCTGGGAAGTCGCTAAATACGCCCGTTCCAACGCTGTCGTGCTGGCCCGCGCCGGAATCACGGTGGGTATCGGAGCCGGAGCGGTCAGCCGCATCTGGGCCGCCGAGCGTGCTGCCGCCAACGCGGGTGAGGCGGCCCAGGGAGCCGTGATGGCGTCCGAAGCCTTTTTCCCCTTTGATGACGTGGTGCGCCTGGCCGGGCAGGCCGGCGTGTCGGCCATCGTCCAGCCGGGCGGGGCCAAGCGCGACCCCGAAGTGATTGCCGCCGCCGATGAGCTGGGCATCAGCATGGTGCTGACCGGTTCGCGGCACTTCCGGCATTAGAAGCTGTCCGGCATTAGGCTGGGGCCAGGAGCGTGAACAGATGACAGATACGGTACAGCCGGCAGATACGGTACAACCGGCAGGCCCAGTCCGCCTGAAGGGCAAACCACTGGCCACCCAGGTGCTGGCCCACGTAAGCGGGGCCCTGGAGGGCTGGGCGCAGGAAGGATTTGCGCCGCGCCTGGTCAGCGTGCTGGCCTCCAACGACCCCGCCTCGCAGGTGTACGCACAGGCCAAGGCCCGCCGCGCTGGCAAGCTGGGCGTGCGCTACGAGGTGCTGGACCTGGGCGCAGAGGCCACGCAGGCTGAGCTGGACCGCACCCTGGCCGGGCTGTCGGCCGACCCGGACGTGCACGGCATCATGCTGGAACTGCCGCTCGCCCCGCAGCTGGACGCGGTAGACAGCTTCCTGCACCTCAGCCGCCGCAAGGATATCGAGGGCCTTACTCCGGCCAACCTTTCCCGGCTGGCGGCCGGGCAGGAGAACTCGGTGCTGCTGCCGCCCACTCCGCGCAGTATCCGCTACCTGCTGCGCCAGGCTTTCGGCAACGACCTGCGGGGCAGGCGCATCGCCGTGATCGGGCCGGGCCGCACGGTGGGGCGCCCGCTGGTATGGATGCTGAACAACTTCGGCGCGACCGTGACTCTGCTCAACGAGCACAGCCGCGACCTGACCGAGTTGCTGCGGCCGCAGGACGCGGTGGTGGTGGCGGTGGGCCGGCGCGGCCTGCTGCGCCCCGAACAGGTGCAGCCGCACCACGTTGTCATTGATGCCGGTATCAACGTGACGGATGACGGCGTGGTAGGCGACGCCGACCCGGCGGTGGCTCAGGTGGTGCGGGCCATCACGCCGGTGCCGGGCGGCGTGGGGCCACTGACCAGCGCCCTGATGTACCAGAACATGGTGCGGGCCGTGCAGCTGCAGCGCGGTGAAACCCCGGAGGAACACGCCCTGGACCTGACCCTGCCCTGAGGCAGACTACGCCCGGTAGGCGTGTACACAGCAAAAGCCCTCACGTTCAGGCGAGGGCTTTTGCTGTGTAGGCAGCGCGCAGGAGGTGTTCAGCCGGTGCGCTGAATACGTCCGGAATTCAGGTCGGCGCGGTACTCGGCCAGTTCGCGCTTGACCACCGGCATCAGCAGGTACAGACCGATGATGTTGGGAATAGACATCACGAAGATCATGGAATCCGAGAAGTCGATGATGGAATTCAGGTCCAAGCTGGCACCGATGACGGTAGCGATAAGGAAAAACACCTGAAAGGCCAAGATGGCGGTCTTGTTTTCGCCGGTCAGATAGCCCACCGCTTTGGTCCCGTAATAGGCCCAGGTGATGATGGTGCTGATGGCGAACAGGATCACTGCCAGGGTCACGAACCACGAGAACTGAGGCACCACCGAGCTGAATGCGGCGCTGGTCATGGTGACTCCCGACAAGTCGGGGTTCTTGTACACGCCGGTAACCACCAGGGTCAGCGCAGTCATGGTGCAGATAACCACCGTGTCGATAAAGGGCTCCAGCAACGACACGTAGCCTTCAGTCACGGGGCGGTCGGTCTTCACAGCCGAGTGGGCGATGGCGGCCGAGCCGATACCGGCCTCGTTGGAGAAAGTGGCGCGGCGGATGCCCTGAATCAGCACGCCGATGGCTCCACCCGCGACTCCTTCGGGACTGAAAGCACCGGAGATGATGGAGCTGATAGCCGCTGGAATCTGCCCGGCGTTCAGCAACAGCACCAGCAGGCCACCAAACACGTACAGGCCGGCCATAAACGGCACCAGCTTATCGGTCACGTTGGCGATGCTCTTGATTCCGCCGATAATCACCGAACCCACGATGCCGGCAATCACGATGCCCAGCAGCCACTTGTAGGGAGCCAGTGGGCTGGCGTCGCCGCCAGTGATGGACACCAGCTGCAGCACGGTCTGGTTGCTCTGGAACATGTTGCCGCCGCCCAAGCTGCCGAAAATGGCAGCCACGGCGAAGATGGCGGCCAGTGCCGAACCCAGGCCTCCCATGCCGCGCTCGGCCAGGCCACGTGACAGGTAGAACATCGGCCCACCCGACACGCTGCCGTCGGGGTTTTCACGGCGGTATTTCACGCCCAGGGTGCATTCCACGAACTTGGAGCTCATGCCCAGCAGGCCGGCAACAATCATCCAGAAGGTGGCACCGGGGCCGCCCAGGCTGATGGCCACGGCCACCCCGGCGATATTGCCCAGGCCCACCGTGCCGCTCACCGCAGCCGTCAGGGCCTGAAAGTGGCTGACTTCACCGGGACCGCTGGAGTGGTTGTCGTACTTGCCCCGCACGATGTCGATGGCGTGGCGAAATCCCCGCAGGTTAATGAACCCGAGGTAGAGAGTGAAAATGATAGCGGCCGTAATCAGCCACAGCACGATCAGAGGCAGGTCGGCTCCCCCCACCGGGACCGAGTAGAACACCGTACTGGCCACAGCATTACTGACAGGCGCCAGCGCCGCGTTGATTCGGTCATCAATCCCCACCGGGGCAGCTGGCGCAGAGGCTGCCGCGAAGCCGGAGGTGGCTGCGGCCAGGGCCAGGAAAAAATGCTCAGGTCTCTTCATGTGCTCTCCTTACGATTCCGTCAGGAACCTTGCTCTTCTTCATGGAATTGAGGGCTCCATGATGGATGAATAAAGATGCGCTATGATGAGAATAAGGTGAGCTGAAGGAGCAAATGGGCTCAATTTGACTGGTAAATTTTGAAGTTAATAACGAAATGTCAGCCTGTTTCTCAAAAATCTGAACAATCATGATCTACCATCAGCAACGCTGACAGAATATTCAAGGGCTGTATAGAGCTGGGCTCTACTTGAGCTGGCCCCTTCGGAACAGCTGCCAGGAGTGGCCGGGCAGCGTTTGCTCCCACATCGTGGAGGCGTGGCAGCCTGCTCAGGCAGGCCCCATTCGGAGACAGCACGCTCAACTGTGCTCTCAAGCTCCAGGGGCACAGGCCGGACACAGGCCATAGAGGGTGACCTCATGGCTGCGGACCACGAATCCCTCAGCGAACACTGTTCCGCTCGGCAGGTCCACCGGGCAGACGTGGAGCGTGAAGACCCGGCCACAACGCTCACACGAGAAGTGATGGTGGTGCCCCTGCCCGGTTCGCTCGTACAGAGATTCGCCGTCCACCGCGATGGCGTGAATCTGGCGCTGTTCGGTCAGCAACTTCAGGGTGCGGTACACCGTGGCAATGCCCAAGCGCGGCAGAGTTTGCTGCGCCCGCCCATGGATTTCCGGCACGCCTAACGGACCCTCGGCCTCCTCAATAACCTGGGCGATCACTTCTCGCTGGCGGGTGGTGCGCAGAGACATGCCCTCCACGCTAGCAGACAGGGAAGCCAGCAAAAGATGCCCTCAGAGCCGGCGCTTCCAGAAGACAAAAAAAAGCAGCCCCGCAGGGCCACTTTCAGTCAAAACACGCTCACATGAAGCGCGGTAGGCGCAGTTCAGGACTCGTCGCCGCCACGGTTGCCCCAGCCACGGTCAGCGCGGGCGCGGGGGCGGAAAGAGGTTTCCTCGCTGCTACGACCGCCGAAGTCACGGCCGCCACGGTCTTCACGCGGACGGAAGCCACCACCATCACGGCCACCGAAATCACGGCTGCCACGGTCCTCACGTGGACGGAAGCCGCCACCATCACGGCCACCGAAGTCACGGCCGCCGCGGTCTTCACGCGGACGGAAGCCGCCACCATCACGGCCACCGAAATCACGGCTGCCGCGGTCTTCGCGCGGACGGAAGCCGCCACCATCACGGCCACCGAAGTCACGGCCGCCGCGGTCTTCACGCGGACGGAAGCCGCCACCATCACGGCCACCGAAGTCACGGCCGCCGCGGTCTTCACGCGGACGGAAGCCGCCACCATCACGGCCGCCGAAGTCACGGCGAGGAGCCCCGCCCTGACGGCCCGAGCCCACAGCATCCCGCAGGTCGCGCATCTCACGGCGCAGGCCACGGATTTCCTTGGACTGGGCCTCAAGCATTTCGCGCAGGTCACCCATCACGGCCAGCAGATCGTCCACATCCACGTATTCCACGTCTTCGTCGTCTGCATCGGCGGCCCACTGCTCGGCACCTGCCGCGTCGGTCTCTACGGTATCCAGGTCCATCTCGTCCAAGTCGCTGTCGCCTTCCTGGGCGTCCAGCACCTGGTCTTCGTCAATTTCGCCCTGCAATTCGGGCAGTACGTCACGCACTTCCTGGGGCATATCACCCTGCAGGCCGCTCTGGGGCTGCTGATCGGCAGTCTGGTCAGCCATGGTCTGGGGCTCAGCCTGGGATTCGCCGGCAGGCTGGCGTTGGTCTTGGTCGGTCATGATGATTCCTTTCCTGCGCCTCGTGCCCCGGCCACTTCACCAGTGGGCGCTCAGGGCGCGCAGTGGAGCACAGTCTAACACCCCTGTCCCGAGGGCGACTGCGGGCCAAACATCAATACTTGCCAGGGAAGTCTCAGCGCCGGAACACCTGGCGCAGAATCAGGTACAGCGGCCAGTACAGCACTGCAGCAACCGCCACCCCCGCCAGCAGCCCTATCCAGACGTTCTGCCCATAGGCCAGCCAAGCCGCCAGCCACCCGAAGGTTCCCAGGCTGGTCGCGAACATGATGGCAAAGCGCCGGGCAGTGTCTTCGGGTCGCCAGGAATTGAAGTCCATAGCTGACATTATGGCCCTGCTGCAGCCAGCAAAAGCCCTTGCCCGCCAGCTCGGCTGAGTACACCCGGCCCCAGGCTCAGGCAGCCGTAAACCCCGCTCTGGACGGCCCTACGCGAGCTCTAAACCTGCAGCCCCACTCGCTATTGACGGACCGAAAAACCCGTGTTACTATTTTCCGGTGCCTGCATGGCACCCCCTTGAAAGGCAGCAAAAGTTATTCTGACTTCGCTGTGCGTGTGGCCCCATCGTCTAACGGTTAGGACACCACCCTTTCAAGGTGGCGATACGGGTTCGAATCCCGTTGGGGTCACCATTTTTCCTCCGCTTCGGCGGAGGTTTTTTTATGTTGTCCTTGGCCCTGTCCTCACATAAGTGCTTAGCAGAGAAATCTTCACATGCTGCATTGTCCTGCTGCCTACACTTGCAGGAATGAAAGCTATTATTCCGGCTGCTGGTCTGGGCACACGCATGCGCCCCCTGACCTTTACACGTCCTAAACCTGTCCTGCGGGTGGCAGGTGAGCCAATCATCCACCACGCTATCCAAACCCTCCGTGACGCCGGCATCGAGAGTGTAGGTGTGGTCGTCTCGGACATTACCCGTGACGAAATTGCACACGTGACCGAGCAGATCAGCGATATGGACATCTCCTTGATCAATCAGCATCAGCAGCTGGGACTGGGACACGCCGTTCTGACGGCGCGGGAGTGGGTCGGCGAGGACAATTTCTGTGTTTATCTGGGGGACAACCTGTTTGAAGGGGGCGTCGCTCCTTACGTTCAGCGCTTTCAGGAGTTGCAGCCCGAGGCCCTGATCGCCCTGGTCGAGGTGGCGGACCCCACCGCCTTCGGTGTGGCCGAGATGGAGGGCGAACGCATCGTCCGGCTGGTGGAAAAACCCAAGAACCCACTCAGCAATCTGGCTGTGGCCGGCTTTTACTGCTTTACCCCGCGCCTGTTCGACGTACTGGAACATCTGCAGCCGTCGGCACGTGGAGAGTACGAGATTACCGATGCCATTCAGGCCCTGATTGAAGCGGAGCAGCCGGTGATTGGCCAGCAGGTGGAAGGCTGGTGGAAGGACACGGGCCGCCCTGAGGACCTGCTGGATGCCAACCGGCTGCTGCTGGAGCACCTGGAAACCTCTATCGAAGGAGAGGTGGAGAGCAGCCGCATCACCGGGCGGGTGCAGATTCCGGCCAGCAGCCGCGTGGTGCGCAGCAAGATCGTGGGCCCCGTGCTGCTGGGCGAGAACGTGGTCATCGAGGACGCCTACATCGGACCCTTTACCAGTGTGGGCAGCGGCACCGAGATTCGCGGCGCCGAGGTGGAGCATTCGGTGATTGACGCCGAAGCCAAGATTCTCAACTTGCCGACCCGGCTTCAGGACTGCCTGATTGGCCTGCGCGCCCAGGTGCGGGGCGGACGGACCGTGCCGCGCACCCACAAGCTGACCATTTCGGATGCCAGCGTGGTGGAACTGGCCTGAGCTCCGTACTGCCCGGAAGTGCTTGGGGCAGTAGGAGGGCACGCGGCAGAAGCATGGGCCAGCGTGCAGCCCGGCTCAGTCCACCCGGCTGCCCCGGCCTATCATGGACAACATGACTGACAAGACTTCTTTGCCTGAACTCCACCTGGGCCAGCTGCTACGTACTGGCCAGGACGCCCACGCAGCGGGCGAGGTGACCGAGCTCCGCTATGAGCAAGGCGGCGAACAGCTGCTGACCTTTGCCGAACCCGCCCCTTACCGGGTGGATATCAACAGTGTCGGCGGCGACGACTTTTATCTGCAGGGCTACTTCCGCCCTACCCTGCAGACCGAGTGCGCCCGCTGCCTGCGCCCAGTAGAACTGCCGCTGGATCTTAAGCTGGGGACGCTGATGCGCTTCGACCCATCGGTCGAGACGCCCTATATCGAAGAAGCCGAAAGTGGTGAGGAACTGCTGATGTTCGGCGAGCCGCAGCTCGACCTGAGCGGTTTCCTGGCCGAGACAGCGCTGGTCAGTGTGCCGCTGGTGGTGCTGCATGACCCCGAATGCAAGGGGCTGTGCCAAGTGTGTGGGCAAGACCTCAACGAGGGAACCTGCGAGCACGCCGCCGCCGTGCCGGTCGAAGCGGAAGAAGCCGCTGCCCAGAAGCGGGACGACGCCAACAACCCCTTCGCAGCGCTGCGCGGCCTGAACCTGCCCGACAGTGACAGTTCCCGCGATCAGGACTGAGCCGCGTGAGCGACAGCGAACTGACCCACTTCAGGGACGGCCGCCCGCGCATGGTGGACGTGTCGGACAAGGCCGTGACTGTGCGCGAAGCCAGCGCGGAGGGCTGGGTCCGCCTGCCTCCAGAAGCCCGCGCCGCTCTCGAAGCGGGCCGCACCCCCAAGGGCGACCCGCTGGTAGTGGCGCAGCTGGCTGGCCTCCAGGCCGCCAAACGCACCGCCGACCTGGTACTGCTGTGCCATCCTCTACCCATCAGCGGGAGCCGGGTAGAACTGACGCTGGAACCGCAGGGGGTGCATATTGTGGCCACCGTGCGCACCACTGGGCAAACCGGCGTGGAGATGGAAGCCCTGACTGCCGTCACCGTAGCAGCGCTGAACCTGTACGACATGCTCAAGGCGGTCAGCAAGGCCGTCGAGATTGACAGCGTGCGGCTGCTTAGCAAATCAGGCGGCAAAAGCGGAGACTACCAGGCCAGAGAAAAGTAGGCGGCAAAAAGCGAGGGGAGGACAGGTCCAAGCGGACTGTCCTCCCTTTATTGCTTATTGGTTGCTTATTGGATTTCACCCCTACCGGAGTTCAGCGGGCATGGCGCCAGCTGGAAAAAGGCACAAAAAAAGCACTGCCAAGCAACAACGAACCCGAACGATAACCCTTATGGCTGCTGCCTTCCGACTCTGACCAGGTTCAAGTCTCGCTCGCCACGCTTGCGCCGGCAATGCGAGAAAGAGAGTAGCACACGGCGGCGCAGGCTGACAAATAGGTGACGTACCCCGGCGTCCCGGCGCAGACCAAAAAAAGGCCCACCAGAGGAGCGGTAGGCCGGGCCTGGTGCTGGGAATGGGACTTGAACCCACACGGTGTGAACCACACGCCCCTCAAGCGTGCGCGTCTACCAATTCCGCCACCCCAGCAGGGGCCTCAAAATGATAGGGGCCACCCCTGGAGAAGTCAAGGTGAGGCGCCTTGTGGACGCGTACGGGCCCATGCTAGGCTGGCGTTTGCCGCTGGCGCGGTGGGGGTTTTCCCTGGCTGCACCACGCGGGACTTCACAACAAGAGAGGTTTACACATGATCGACAAGAAACAGGTCATCACTGACAACCAGCGCGGCCAGAACGACACCGGCAGCACCGAAGTGCAGGTGGCTCTGCTGACCGCCCGCATCAACAACCTGAGCGCCCACCTGCAGGCCAACAAGAAGGACAAGCACAGCCAGCGTGGTCTGCAGCTGCTGAACGGTCAGCGCCGCCGCCTGCTGAAGTACATGGAGCGCACCGACTACGATGGCTACATTGCCCTGACCGATAAGCTCGGCATCCGCCGCGGCCAGCGCATCGTCAAGTAAGCCCTGTCAGAGGGGCGCCATGTCAGCGCCCGCAAACAAAGGCCAGCCTCCGGGCTGGTTTTTTGGTCTTTTGCGGAAGGTCTCCACTGTCGGGCTTCCCTTGCCCTGCCCCCTGCCAACCTGGGCCTCTCCGGCCTGACTCGCTTCCGCCAGAAAGGTCTAGGGAACTTTGGAATCTGGAGCTCCTCACCTTCACTTTGAGGACGCCCTTTCGGCGTGTATTTGGCCTAGGGAACGAGCTGTCAGCTATGTCTGGGGTCTCCTTTCCAGTCCACTTCTCCCACCCCCTTGACAGAACCGGGCGCGGCCGGTAAATTAAGCAAGCCTGATTCACGGAAGCGCTTCAAAAGCGCCGAAGGAAGAACCGAAGATGCCGAGGTGGCGGAATTGGTAGACGCGCTAGTTTCAGGGACTAGTGCCGCAAGGCGTGTGGGTTCAAGTCCCATCCTCGGCACCAAGAAAGGGCCCCGTTTCCGAAAAGGAGCGGGGCTCTTTTTATTGTGTTGCTACCCTGCCCCCCACTCAGATCTTCTGAGAGGTCATCTGGACAATGGGGACGAGGGCCAAGTAGGCCCGTATTTACTCGCTCTGCTCGCGGAGAATCGTGGGAGTGCGACCACACCGCGATTTTTTATCCAGCTTCTATATAGAGATTGACAATCCACGGTGACAGGCAGCAAACTAAAGTTCAGATTAAATCATCAATAATATGCTATTTTACCTCCATAATTTACCGACGGGGTATAAATGGCAGATGTTGTCTTAGAACAAGAAATAGTTGCTTCGGTAGAATTTCGTGCCTGAATTTAGCAGCCAGATGTATGAGGCCATGTTTCAAGAGTCTCCAATAGGCATGGCCTTGGTCTCGCTTGAAGGGACTTTCCTTTCTGTCAACAGCGCGTTATGCCGCATTCTGGGCTACAGCAGCGAGGAATTACCGCGAATAGGGGTTGACAAAACCGAGTCAGGTGATGAGGTCTCTGTATTTCAGGTTGTGCGCTAGGACGTGGAGTGCGACCTTGAGTTTCAAGCTTGCCATCGTTTTGACCTGTCCCCAACGTAATCCAGCACCGACCAGAACCGAGAATGCCGATTCGATACACTTCCTGGCCGCCCCGAATTCTTCTCGCCAACGTGGACTTGGTCTCCGTGCATTGACTTTGGGGGGTGTGATGGTGGTCAGCGACTGATAGCCCTTATCTCCAATCTGCTGTGGCCCGCCATAAGCGGGCCACTTCCGGTTCATCTCACACAGGACGCTGTAGTCATGCTCATTCGCTGCACGGATGTTGTAGGCCACAATTTCACCGTTCAACCCACACCAGGCGTGCAGCTTGAAACCGAAGACCGGTCCAGCGGTACTGAAACCGTGCCGCGCTCCCCTAAACTTGCACCGTGGTGCACGTTTGAACGTACAGACGGGAAGCGGCTCGGAGTCAACCGCCACGAAGTCCAGGCTCTGGACTTCGTGGCTCAGGTGTTCGATGACGGGTAGAAGCCGTTTCAGACGGATTCTGGCCTGGGTCTCGGAAGGTAGGTCTGGGAAGTGGTTGACTGTGAGAAAGTGCCACCAACGGCTGAAATAGGGTTGCTTGTGAAGCATTTGCAGAATGGCGATACCGATGAGGTCAGCGTCGCTAATTTTCTCTGACTACCCCTCAAAACGCGGGACAAGCCGTGCTAGACGGTTCCAATTTTCAGGGCTTGGGTGACTGAGCAAATCTCGCAACTCGTCCAAGCCCAGTCGAAACAGACTTTTGCTGGCGTAGCCATGCGCTTTCTGGCGCTTGGCCTTCATGGTCTCCACGTTGCCTTCAAGCAGCAGAACCGTACCTGTCCGCAAACACCAAATGAAGCTGATGGCGATCACCATCAGCAGCGTTGACACCCGCTCGGCCTGGGTCAATCCGGTCGCTTCCAGATCGAAGCCTCTGGTTTTCAGTGCAGCGTGCAGGTTTTCGCACTGCCAGCGCAGTGCGTACTTCCGCAAATTCTGATCTGCTCTGCCCTTGTAGGCCAGGTACAGCATCTCCGTCTTCGAGACCTTCAGTGCCAGAACACGGAGTCTGACCCCGTACACCACCATAGAGCTGTGCCAGACGCGAACCTCTCCCACCTGCATTTTCTTAGCGAAGACGTGGACAGGTAAGCTGTCCATCTTGGTGTCACTCCGCAGCCGGATACAGGGAGCAATCCCATGTTCGCTCAGGAACGTAAACCAGTCCTGGCCGATGAATTCACGGTCTGCAAGCAGACCGTCGATGTGGACCTGTGGACAGTGACGCAGAAAATCAGCCATCAGCTCCTTACGTATTCGCTGATCGCTGCTTCCCCCGTGCGGGAGAAAACGCCACATCAGCGGCAAACTGAACCCTTCCCATACCGCAGACAGCATCAGGATGTTGACGTCCCTCTTGCCCAGTTTCCAGTTCGTCCGGTCCAGGATGAGCGTCAGCTCATCCGTACCCAGCACGTGAAGCGCAAACTTCAGATACATCTCCTCTGGAATCAAAAACTGAACAAAGCGCAGAAGGCGTTGATACCGCATTTCTCGACTACCTGGCAAAGTGATCGTAGCTTTCAGATTGTTCAGCACCACGCTGCGCTGCTGGATGATCGCCAGAATCAACGCGACCAGGACGGTGAACCGTCGCTGGTCAATACGGAAAAAGGGACGCAAGGCAGTGAAGAGGCTATCTTGGGGGGGCTGGTTCAGGTGGTTCATCGCAGATACACCTTATGAACCAGCTCTTTTTGTGTCTACAGAATTTGCGTCTCAGACGGGATTGCCGGAGTTTTGAGGGGTAGTCAGAATTTTCTCGTGCTTGTGAAGCAACTTGGCAGGGATGTGAGGCTTAACCCACTGGCTGAGGACTTGGAGTGCTTCGTGGATGGGAAGTAAAGTAAGATCGGGACGGCCCATAACACCGTCCCTTTCGCATTTTTGGTGCCCCACTGTCAACCCCTATTCGCGGTGAATTGTTCGCCCTTGCTTCTCAAGAACTGATTTACCCCGAGGACCTTAAGACTGATCAGCATCTGTTGCAGGAAATGCTGGATGGCAAAATACAACAGTACGAGACGCAAAAGCGCTACTGGCATAAAAACGGTTACGTGATCTGGGTACAGCTCGACGTGTCCTTGATTCTCGATGAAACAGGTCAGCCGCATTTTATCGTTTGGCAGATTCAGGACATTAGCGCACAGATCCGCAAGAGCCGGGATCTCCAGATAGTGCTGAACAACACGCCCGCCATGATTGGTTACTGGGATACGGATTTGCAGCACCGTTTCGGGAATTTCACCTATGGCGAGTGGTTCGGGTTCTCTCCGGAGCAGATGAAAGGACTCTTCATCTGGGAGGTGATCGGTGAGAATCTCTACCAGCGTAACCGTGAACAAATTGAAGGCGTTCTGCGGGGAGAAGAACAGTTTTTCGAGCGCGAGATCACCGATATCAGGGGAGAGCGCCGCCAAGTGCAGTTCTCTTATGTTCCTGATATGGAAGACGGCTACATTCAAGGCTTTGTGGCACTGGGCATCGATATTACGGCCCGGCATGACGCCGAAAAGGCACTTTTTAAGCAGAAAGAACTGGCTCGCATCACTCTTGAATCTATCGGAGACAGTGTAATCGCCGTAGATACCGAGGGCAGAATTACTCTGTTTAATCCGGTCGCGCAGCGTATGACCGGATGGAGCCTCGAAAAAGCGCTTGGCAAGCCTATCGAGGAAGTCATGGACCTGGTCGAAGAGGGAACCTTCACCCCCCTGCCTAACCCCATCCGCATGGCACTCAGCGAGAGAAAAACGGTGGGCATGTCTCTTATTGATTTGTGCTTAAGTTGGTAACATAAGGTGTGACGCTTTCTGCTTGGCGACCCGCTCGTCTCTCCCGCACTCAACAGGAAGAGCGCCGTCTGGCTGCTCAGCCCCTCCTGAATGATCCCGACTGGTCCACTCGAGATCTGGCCCGACATTTCGGTGTGGCTGAGGTGACTATTCGTGCCTGGCGTGCCCGTATACGCCACGGTGGTGAGGAAGCGCTCCGCGCTTCCCGTGCCACTGGCCGCCCGGAGTTCCTCACCCCTGACCAGCAGAAGGAAATTCAGGACATTCTTGAGAGCGATCCCCGACTGCATGGCTTCGAGACCAGTGGCTGGACTGTCCCCAAGGTCCGTCAAGTGATCGGTCTGAAGTATGGGGTCTGGATCGACCGTGCCCATCTTTCCAGGAAGCTCAGACGTTGGGGATTCTCGTATCAGCGGCCCGCGTTGCGGGCCGTAGAGCGTAACGAAGAGGATATTGCAGCTTGGGTCCGTCTCCAGAAGGAGGCGTTGGAAAAAAAAGAGGGCTGAGGGGGCGACGATCATTTTTCTGGACGAGAGTGGGTTCAGTCTGAAGACGACAAGGGTTCGCGCGTGGGGACGACGAGGCGAGACACCGATTATCCCGACAAAACTGCGTTGGGCACATCTTTCTGTGATTGGAGCCATCACCACAGGCGGACAGTTTTTGCAGCACACCTGTCAGGGTGCAGTACGGTCCCCACAAGTCGTGAAGTTCCTGGATCATGTCCTGCGTCATGTCGCCGGAGAGGTGGTAGTCATCCTTGACCGGGCCATGATTCACCGGTCGAAAGCAGTGCAGGCGTTCGTGCAGCTGCACGAACGCCTAACCCTGATCTATCTCCCACCCTATGCGCCAGAATTGAATCCCATCGAACTGATCTGGGCAGATCTCAAACGGAATGTCGTAGGTAACTTCTGTGCGCTAACGACAGAAATGCTGACGAAGCGGTTGAAAGTGGGATGGCAGCACATCCGGCGCAAATCTTTGCCACTAGCCTTTATCCGAGGCACACCCTTTACTGCTTCGCTAGCAACTTAAGCACGGATCAGTAACACCCAGCTGCGCTCCCGTGACGGAACAGTCTTTACCATTGAGGACTCGGCCTCCCCAATTTTGGACAACGACGGTCAATTGCTGGGCGCGATCCTGGTGTTTCACGATGTGACCGAAGCGCGGGCCATGGCTATCCGCATGAGTCATCTCGCGCGGCACGATAGCCTGACCGGTTTGCCCAACCGAGTCCTGATGTATGACCGTGTTCTTCAGGCCATCTTGCAGTCAAGGAGGTTAGGGCAGCCCTTTGCTCTGCTTTTTCTTGATCTCGACCACTTTAAGGAAATCAACGACCTGCTCGGCCACCACATGGGCGACTTATTGCTTAAGGAGGTGGGGAACCGGCTGAAAAGCTGCCTGCGGGCCAGCGATACGGTCAGCCGTCAGGGCGGCGACGAATTTATCATTCTGCTCACCAACCTGACTGAAGCCGAACATGCCGAGGACGTAATTCACAAGCTCGTGGAGGCGCTGAGCGTCCCTTTTGTGATCGACAACCATGAAATTACCGTCACCTGTAGCGTAGGGGCAGCACTTTTCCCAGACGACGGCAACAATCCAGAGGACCTGCTCAAGCATGCCGACGCAGCTATGTACCTCTCTAAAGCCGAGGGGCGAAACTGCTATCACTTCTATTCCCCGGAATTACACGAGCATTTACAGAGCCGGCGTCGGCTTCAGATCGACTTACGACAGGCTCTGGAAGAACTGCAGTTCAAGCTGGTCTACCAGCCAAAGGTCAATATCGCCCAGCGGAAGGTCGTGGGCGCCGAGGCCCTGTTACGTTGGCAAAGGCCGTGCGGTCAGATTGTTCCTCCGCTAGAGTTCATTCCGCTAGCGGAGGAAACTGGCTTAATTCTTCCTCTGGGAGCCTGGGTGTTGGAAACTGCCTGCCTGCAATGCGAGGCGTGGTACCAGGAGACCGGCATCCGATTGCCTGTAGCGGTAAATATCTCGGCCAAACAGTTTGCGGACCAGCACTTCGTGCCGATGGTGCAGGCCTGTCTGGCCCGTACCCAGCTTCCCCCCGCTTACCTGGAACTGGAAGTCACCGAAAGCTTGCTGATGTCTAACGCTGAACGTACGAGACAAACCGTGGCAAACCTGAAACAGTTGGGCGTCAGGGTCGCTATCGATGATTTCGGCACCGGGTATTCAAGCCTCAGTTACCTTAAGAATACTGAAGATAGATCGGTCCTTTTTGCAGGGCGTCACGCAGGACAAGCAGGCCTCTGCACTGGTCACGGCCGTCGTTGAAATGGGCAAGGCCCTAGGGCTGGAGGTCATTGCCGAGGGCATAGAAACACCTGAAGAGGCCGAAGTCCTGCTTAGGCTGGGTTGTGACACCATGCAGGGCTATCTCTTTTCCCGACCTGTTCCGCCCGAAGATCTGGTGAAGTGGCTCGACACCTGGCCGGAATCTGACTTTACCGCGAAGAAAGGTTAACAGCAGCCCTCTAAAAATGCGAAAGGGACGGTGTTATAGCCCGTCCCGATCTCACTTCCTCTCTAAGAATCCCTACGAGTCCTCAGTCGGTGGGCTGAGCCCCACATTCCTCCTCACATCACTCACTTTCCAGGCTTAGCCTCCCAGCCACAAGCAAGAATCCGTCTGAGGAGGTTGTCAGTCATTGAACGGTTAAGCCGCGAGGTCCAAGTGAGTCCGTGTTGACTCGCTCCGCTCACGGAAAACCGCGGGAGGGCGACCACTCCGCGGTTTTCCGGACAGCCTCTAGCAGCGGTCCAGCAGCCCGCTGTACAGCTCGGCCAGGGCCTGTGCCCGCCGGGACAGGTCGTAGGTCCTGGCAGTGTCCCAGGCGCCACGGCGCAGGCCAGGTAAGGCGCGGGGGTCCAGCGCGGCCAGCAGGCCCTGCGCCAGCGCTTCCGCCTGCGGCCCGGTCACATGGCCATTGACCCCCTCCTGTATCAAATCCAGGGCAGCGGGGCTGCGGGCCGCCACCAGTGGAGCGCGGGCTGCCAGCGCCTCAATCATGCTCATGGGCAGCACCTCGGAGGTACTGGCAGTCACGAACACGTCGGCCGCAGCCAGGGCCAGCGGCACCTGTTCATAGGGCAGCCCCCCGGTCAGGACTGCGCCGGGGGGAAGGCGGCGGCTCAGCTCGGCGTAGCTGGGACCGTCGCCCACCACCGCCAGCTGCAACTCCGGGCGGCTCTGGCGGGCCAGGGCGAAGGCGGCCAGCAACGCCTCCAGATTCTTCTCCGGGGCCAGGCGGCCCAGGTACATGGCCAGCGGAGCCTGCGGGTTCAGGCCGTACTGCACCCGGAAGGCGGCACCGTCCAGCGGACCGCCGTCCGCAGCCGTAAAGGCCGACAGGTCCACCGGGTTGGGAAACAGCTGCACCTCACCCGCATAGCCGTAGCGGCGCAGCATCTCCTGCATGGCTTGCCCGGGAGCCAGCACCGCGTCCACCTGGGCAGCGAACTCGACCACATGCCGGCGCATGGCAGGGGCGGCCAGCCGGGGCGGCACCGGCGAGTAGTGCAGGTACTGGTCGTACTGGGTGTGGGCGGTGTACACCACCGGCGCCCGCCGCCCGGTCACGCGGCCCGGTCGGCGCGACCAGTCGAGCGCCAAGCGCCCGGCCAGAAAAGGGTGCATGGTGTGCAGCACGTCCAGGTCATCCAGCGGCAGCCGGCGGGTCAGCGAGCGGGGATGGAGCAGCACCGGATAATCGGCCGGAGCCCCCAGCAGCCGGGCAGCGCGGAAAGAGGTGGGCAGGCGGTACACTTCGCCCTCCTCGACCCAGCCGGGCTGGCGGTACTGGGCCGGATGCCGGGGCGCGAAGACCCGGACCTCGTGACCCAGGGCGCGCAGGCCCCGCACAAACAGCGCCGTGGAAGTCGCCACACCGTTTCTGGAAGGCGGATAAGTGGCGGTGACAATGCCGATACGCACCCGCCCAGTCTATCCCCCGCCCCGCGCCGGGAGCTGCACCTGCACCCCCAAAGATGAATCGGCCGCCCGTGCCCGGTCACGCCCGCTGCGCTGCTCAGGCGGGGCGGCCTCCCTCAAGCTCCAGCGCCATTTCGGCAGCGTCTAGGCACTCTTCCTCGCTGAGCCAGACGAAACTGAGCGGCCCGAACTCGCGGGCCCACAGGTCGGCCTTCTCCTGAGCGCCCTGGCGGTCAAGGGTGTTGGGCACACAGGCGGTCAGGCACCAGCCCTTGCCGCTGCGCTCCAGCGTCTCTATGCGGGTATGCCCGCCGTAGGAGCGGTCCAGACCGTCGGCCACCCGCAGAATGGCGGCCATCTGCGAGACCAACGTCTGGTCCTCACGGTTGAGGGCCGTCCAGTCCTCGTGCGCCTCCTTGGGGAGGCTGCGGCGATGGTAGCGGGCAATCTGGGCCACCAGCTCCACCTCGCGGGCACCGAAGCCCAGCAGGCCGCCATGGCGAATCAGGTACGCCGAGTGCTTGTGGTGGCTGCTCTGCGTGACCAGCTGGCCTACCTCGTGCAGGGTGGCAGCCGCCCGCAGCAGGCCGCGCCCCTCTTCGGGGAGTGCCTGGCCCTGGCCGCTCAGCTGGTCGTACAGCTCTTTGCTCAGCGCCGTGACCTGCCGGGCGTGCGGCAAGTCGGCGCGGAAGCGCTCGGCCAGGGCCAGGGCGCCGCGGTGCCGGGCCGTCAGGCCGGCCACGTAGTCCTCATGGCGCTGCAACTCTTCTACCACCATGCCCTCACGCAGGGCACCCTCGCTGATGACCACCTCGCGGGCACCCAGCACGCTGAGCGCCGTATGCAGCACTGCCGCCGCCGCCACGATGATGCGGGCGCGCTTGGCAAACGCAGGAATCCGCGCCCGCTCCTCTTCGGACATGCGGCGCAGGTCACCCAGCAGGCCGCCCAGCTCGTCCAGCGTCATCCGCAGGCCGTTGACACTGGAAGGAGCCTGCCCGGCCCGCGCCGCCACAGCCAGCGCCAGGTCCTCGGCGGTGCCACTGGACAGCACGACCTGAGTGTCTGGCCCGGCCCCGAAGCGTCCACGGTAAGGCTCCAGCGCGCCCTGCAGATAGGCGACCAGCGCCCGGTATTCCGACTTGCCGGGCGGGTCGCGGTGCAAGAAGCGGTCCTGCATGCGGATACCGCCCAGCGGCAGACTGACCACGTCCTGCACTTCCTCGGCGCTGCCACGAATCAGCTCCAGGCTGCCGCCGCCCAGGTCGAGCAGCAGATTGTCGTCACCGAACTCCACCGAGTGGGCCGCGCCCAGATAGGTGAGCCGGCCTTCGCGCTCCCCGCTGATGATGACCGGATACACGCCGGTCTCCTGCCGCATCCGCTCGGCGATTTCAGGGCCATTGGGAGCTTCACGCAGCGCCGAAGTGGCGTACACGCGCACATTGGGCACTTCCAGCGCGTCGGCCAGTTCGCGGAAGCGCAGCAGGGCGCCGCGCAGCCGCTCTTCGCCCTCGGGGGTCATGTTTCCACTTTCGTCCAGGCACTCACCCAGCCGGGTACGGACCTTCAGGGCGTCCAGCACCCGGTAATGTCCTCCCTGCGCCTCGGCAATCAGGAGGTGGGTGGAATTGGTTCCGACGTCGGCCACGGCAACGCGCATATGGTCTCAGGCTATCCCAAACTTTCGCTGCCGCCGGTCAGGCCCTACCCCTTATGCTGGAGGCCATGCGACACATCTCCAACTGGACGGACCTGCACGGCGCCGTGCATGCCTGCTTCGAGGGCCGCAGTGGCGGCCACCGCTGGCTGCTGGCCCTGCCCGAGGCGGCCGGGGACGCCGCACTGGACGCGGCGCTGGATGCCCTGAGCACCCTGGACGGCAAAGGCCGGGTGGACCTGGTGGTGTTCAGCGACCCGGCCGCCGTGTCGGCCGCCGCCCACGAGCTGGGCGCACGCGGCGTGCTGCTGCTGGAGGGCGAACCCGCACCCGACTGGGAAGGGCTGCCCCTGCGCCGCAGCCCGGCTGCCGGGGCGCAGGCTGCCCTGGAACGCTGGCTGGACGAGGTGCCGCACGGGCGCTGAGATAGCTGGGCGGCACCAAACGCTTACGGCTCGCGGTCACTGGACGGCGGGTCACGCCATACTGCGGCCCGTGAGCGTTCCCGCCCCGGCCCCCATCCGCCATCTGTACGTGCATGTGCCGTTCTGTCCCAGCATCTGTCCCTACTGTGACTTTCATGTGCTGACGCGCCAGAGCGGACTGGTCGAGCAGTATCTGGCGCAGGTGGAGCGTGAAGCTGAGCGGCTGGCCGCCGAGTACCCGGTGGAGCTGGACACGGTGTATCTGGGCGGCGGCACTCCCAGTTTCCTGCGCGACAGCGAAATGGCAGCGCTGGTCGGCAGCGTGCAGCGCTGGCTGGGCTGGGGCCGGGCCGAAAATACGCTGGAGATCAACCCCGGCACCGTCAGCGCAGAGCGGGCAGCGCACTGGCGGGCACTGGGTTTTGACCGCGCCAGCGTGGGCGTGCAGAGCCTGCACGACCCGACCCTGCTGTTTCTGGGCCGGCGGCACTCGGCGGCGCAGGCCCGCGCTGCCGTGGAGCACCTGCTGGCGCGGGAGTTCCGGGTGAGCGGCGACCTGATTACGGCGGTGGCCGGGCAGCCGCTGGAAGCCGACATTCGCGGCCTGCACGAGCTGGGCGTGGGGCACATCAGCGCCTACACGCTGACCATAGAACCCGGCACCGAATTTGCTCGCCGGGGCGTGACTGTCAGCGAGGCCGACGAGCGGCGCGGCTTCGAGGTGACGGCCGCCCTGCTGGCCGAACTGGGCTACGAACGCTACGAAATCAGCAACTACGCCCGCCCCGGCCAGCAGTCGCAGCACAACCTGGCCTACTGGCACACCCGGCATTACCTGGGGCTGGGGCCGGGGGCGGCGGGGCACTATCCGGCGGCGGCTCCGGCCGTGTCCATGCGCCGCACCAACCCTCATCTGCACGAATGGCTGGCCGGCGCACAGGGCGAAGCCGAGCTGGTCACTGGCCACGACTGGGTCACCGACGCCCTGTTCATGGGGCTGCGGCTGCGGACAGGAGTGAACTTGGCCGAGCTGTCGCGGCGCAGCGGCGTGGATGTGGCCCGCGAGTACGCCCCGGCCATCCGCGCCAACGTGGAGCGCGGCCTGCTGGTTCAAGAAGGCCAGCAGCTGCAGGCCACGGAAGCGGGCTGGTGGATTCTGAACAGCGTCATCGGCGACTTTCTGGAACTCGATTTGGCGCGTCCGTAGGCGGCAAAGGCTGCTCTGGCCCGCAGTCGCACCCGGCTCCTGCGCACTACACTCTGGTGTGACATTCACGCCGCCCACCGCCCGCTCTGCCCGTCCTGCCACCGCCGCGCCCGCTGCCGAACTGTTCGCCCTGCCAAGTGGCCTTACGCTGGCCGCCCAGCCACGGGCCGGGGCCGCCTTTGCCCTCAGCCTGCGCGTGCCCTGGGGCAGCGCCCACGACCCACTGGGCCTGGAGGGCACGGCCGGCGTGCTGGAAGAATGGCTGTTCAAGGGAGCCGCAGACCGGGACGCCCGCGCTCTGGCTGACGCGTTCGATGCACTGGGTCTGCGGCATGGGGGTGGCGTGGGGACCGAAGCCACCCGCCTGAGCCTGAGCGGCCTGAACGCCGACCTGCCGGCCGCCCTGCGCCTGCTGGCCGACGTGGTTCGCCGCCCCGCCCTGCCGGCAAGCGAGGTGCCGGTGCTGGCCGACCTGGCCCGGCAGGACCTGGAAGGGCTGCAGGACACGCCTGAGGAACGCTTGGCCCTGCATACCCGCGCGGCCGTGTTCGGGGGACCGCGCCCGGCCCAGGGGAGCGGCGCCATGCTGGCCGGCTTCGGCCATCCGGTCAGCGGGACCCACGCGGGCCTGAGCGCCCTGACCGCACAGAGCCTGCGGGACGCCCACGCCCGCTGGGGTGCACAGGGCAGCCTGCTGGCCGTGGTGGCCGACCTGAGCGCGGCCGAAATCCGCGAGCAGGTAGAAGAAGTGTTCGGAGACTGGGCGCCCGGCACCACTCCAGAAGCTCCCGAGCCGCACTTTCATGCAGGCGTGCGCTCGCACCTCAGCCATGCGGGCAGTGAGCAGACCCACCTCAGCCTCAGCTGGCCGGCGGTGGGTGCCAACCATCCCGACTATCTGCCCAGTCAGCTGGCCCTGACGGCCTTTTCGGGAGGTAGCGCCAGCCGCCTGTTCCACGCCGTGCGCGAAGAACGCGGCCTGGCCTACGCCGCGCACGCCTCCGCGCTGCTGCTGGGGTCGCAGGGATTCTGGCAGCTGGGGGCCGCCAGCACGCCCAGCCGCGCCCAGGAGACCCTGGACGTGCTGCTGGCCGAAACGGAGCGGCTGCGCCTGGGCCTCACCACACATGAATTCGAGCGGGCCCGGCGCGGCCTGCTGACTGGACTGGCCTTTTCGGAAGAGGGCCTGCGTGCGCGGGCCGGCGCCATGCTGCGCGACCTGGTGCTGCTGGGCCGCCTGCGCGAGCCTGGCGAGCTGCGGGGCCAGCTGCGGGCCATCACTCTGGAAGAGGTGAACGGCTACCTGGCGGCTCTCCCTGACCCCCTGCCGGGCGCGGCGCTGGTCACACTGGGCCGCGCTCCGCTCAGCCTGGGCGCACAGGAGCTGAGCGCATGAGCGGGGCGGATACCGGCCGCCAGCTGCGGCTGGGGCGACTGCCAAGCGGCCTACGCCTGCTGACCGAGAGCGACCCGCAGGCTTCTACAGTGGCCGCCGGTTTCTTTATCGCCAGCGGGGCGCGGCATGACCGGCCGGGCGGGCAGGGCGCCGCGCACTTTTTGGAACATCTGCTGTTCAAGGGCTCCGAGCGGCTCAGCGCCGCCGAGCTGAACGAGCGGCTCGACTGGCTGGGCGGAGCACACAACGCTTTTACTTCGCAGGAGCAGACCGTCTACCACATTGCCGGCCTGCCCGAAGACCTGCCGCAGCTGCTGGAAACCCTGCGTGAGCTGCTGAATCCGGCCCTGCGGGAAGCCGATATCGCCGCCGAGCGCGGGGTGATTCTGGAAGAAATAGCGATGTACGCCTCGCAGCCGGGCGTGCGGGTGGTGGAAGCCATGCAGGCCGAATTCTGGGGCACGCACCCGCTGGGGCAGAACATCCTGGGGAGCCCCGGCAGCGTGAGCGCCCTGGACCGCACTGCCCTGCACACGCAGCTTCAGCAGGCCTACGCGCCGCAGAACGTGCTGCTGGTGATCACCGGCGCCCTGGACGAGCCCGAGGTCTGGGCCTGGGCCGAGCGCGAACTGGCCCACTGGCCCTGGCCGGGAGCGGCCCTTCCCACAGCTGCCCCCGCAGTCTCCCCTACTCCCAGCGGACAGGTGCGGCAGCTGGTCTGGCCGGGGCTGGAACGTGCCCAGGGCGCCTTCGCCTGGCCGGGGCTGCCTTCGTGCCATCCCCTGCGGGCCGCCGCCACCGTGCTGGCCGAACTGACCGGCGGCGAGAACAGCCGGCTGTACTGGACACTGCTGGACAGCGGCCTGGCCGACAGTGCCGACCTGGGTCACCTCGACTTCCGGGACTGCGGCAGTTTCGAGGGTGGCTTTTCGTGCGACCCCGACCGGGCCGGCGAAGTGACCCGGCTCTTTCTGGATACCGTGGCCGGGCTGCACCGCCACCCACCCACCCCTGCCGAGGTAAGCAGCGCCGCCCGCCGCCTGGCCGCCGAAACGGGCCTGCGCGCCGACACGCCCGCCGAGCGGCTGTTCGTGCTGGGCCTGGAAAATATGCACCAGACCGGCGAACGGCCCATCAGCCCTGAAGACCTCACCGCCGAGTTCCGGGCCGTGATGTCCGAGCAGGTTGCGGCGGTGCTCAGCGCCTGCTCACTCACGCAGCCCAGCGGCGCGCTGCTGCTGCCCGCGCCTTAACAGTCTTAACAGTCTCCCGAGCGTCCTGGCTGCCGCCGCTTGTCAGGGGGCTGTCAGGGTCTTGTTCCAAGCGTGAGATTGATGTAAGTTTAATGCGAATAATCAAACGAAGGAGTTTTGGTTCCCTGCAACTGCTTTACAAGAGCAGTTATTTTTCGCAGAGCGGTTTACACCGGCCTGCGGAGTCCCTCGTTTGTTCCCTGGCCTCCCGGCCGCCCCTGTATTTCTTTGCCCTGTAAGGAGACCCTATGCAACGAACCCTCCCCGCGCTTCTCGGCCTTAGCCTGCTGCTGGCCTCCTGTGGTCAGCCCGGCGTGCCCACCCAACCCGGACAACCCGGACAGCCCAGTGCCGGAGCGCCTGACCGCACCACCGACACGACCATGGCCGCGCCCGTGACCATCACCCCCGGTCAGACCTACGGCGGCGTGATTGCCGGCCAGCCCCGCGACTTCGACTACTACATTTTCGACGCGGCGGCCGGCGACCGGCTGCAGATTGATGTCAAGGCGCCCGCCGGCAGCACCCTGGACCCGGTGGTGCGGGTGTACCTGAACGACGGCTGGGTGCTGCTGGAAAAGGACGACGACGGCGCCTACAACCCCAGCGACAACTCGCTGGACGCCCAGGTGCTGTTCAATGCCGACAAAACCGGCCGCTACGCCATCGAAGTCACCAGCTTCAAGCTGGTCAACGACCCCGCAGCCACCGACGACAACGCCAAGAACCTCTATACCGTCACGCTGAACCGGCGCTGACTTTTCAAGGAGCTCTGACATGAACCGAATCAAAGCCATCACCCTGCTGTCGGGCGCCCTGTTCCTGGGGGCCTGCGGACAGACCCAGAACACTCCCGCCGCTGGTCCCGCCCAGCCTGCCGCCGGCCACACCGCCACCGAGCTGGGCATCGCCCCCAACACCAGCCCCTCAGGCCGCTGGTTTATCGAGCTGGAAGGTGAGCCGGGCGCCCTGAGTGCCCAGAGCCTGAGTGCTCAGCAGCAGAGCGTGCGCCTACAGGCCCAGAGCGCCGGCATCGAGTATCAGGAAGTCGCCAGCTTCCAGACCCTGTTCAACGGCTTTTCGGTGGAGATCGCCGACCAGGAAGTCGGCAAGTTCACCCGCTTGCCGGGCGTGAAGGCCGTGTATCCGGTGGATATCATCCAGCAGCCACAGCTGCAAGAAGGCAGCAGCGCCCCGGAAATGTTCAGCGCAGTCGGCATGACCGGCGCCGATATCGCCCAGAACGAGCTGGGACTGACCGGGAAGGGCGTCAAGGTAGGCGTCATCGACTCGGGCATCGACAACGAGCACCCCGCCTTCGCCGGGCGGATCGTGTCGCAGTACGATTTCGTGGGCGACGACTTTGACGCCTCCACCGCCAACGGCAACCCCATTCCCCAGCCGGACCCCATTGCCGACGACTGCGGCGGGCACGGCTCGCACGTGGCCGGCATCGTGGGCGGCAACGACCCGGCCACCGGCTTCAAGGGCGTGGCGCCCGAGGTGTCGTTCGGTTCCTACCGCGTGTTCGGCTGTGAAGGCTCCACCACCGGCGACATCATGCTGCAGGCGATGGAACGTGCCGCCCAGGACGGCATGGACGTGGTGAACATGAGCATCGGCTCCTCGTACCAGTGGGCCGAGTACCCCACCGCCAAGGCGGCCGACCGCCTGGTCAAGCGCGGCGTGGTCGTCACGGTCTCGGCCGGCAACAGCGGCGCCAACGGCCAGTTTGCCACCGGCGCACCCTCGCTGGCCGAAAAGGTGATTTCGGTGGCCGCCGTGGACAACGCCGAAATCAGCCTCAAGAGCTTCAACCTGACCGTAGACGGCCAGACCCGCAGCGTGGGGTACATGGCCGGCACCCCCGCCGGCGAACCGGAAGTGGGCAAGGTTCTGCCCGTGGTCGTGGCCGACCCCATCACCGCCTGCAACGTGAACGGCGGGAACCCGTTCGTCGCTGGTCAGTTCACGGGCAAGGCCGTACTGATTCAGCGCGGCACCTGCACCTTCGTGGAAAAAGCCAAGAACGTGGCCGCCGCCGGGGCCAGCGCTATTTTGATGTTCAACAATCTGCCGGGTTACATCTCACCCGGCCTGGGCGACGCTAACCTCAAGATTCCTTTTGCCTCCTTCCTGAAAGAAGAGGGCGAAGCCATCCGCGCCGACGTGCAGGCCGGCAAAGCCGTGACCGTCAGCTTCAATGCGGGCGAGCAGCGCTTCAAGAACCCCACGGGCGGCTCTATCACCAGCTTCTCTTCGTACGGCATGGGCCCGGACCTGGAGCTGAAGCCCGAGCTGGCCGCGCCCGGCGGCAACATCTACTCGGCCGTGCCCACCGACCCCAGCAATACGGGCTATGACCCCAGCGGCTACGGCATCAAGAGCGGTACTTCTATGGCCGCGCCCCACGTGGCCGGCGCCGCCGCACTGCTGCTGCAGGCCCACCCCGACTGGACCCCCGAGGACGTCAAGACCCGCATGATGAACACGGCCAGCACCCGCCTGTTCTTCAAGGACGGTCAGCCGGTGCCCGGCACGCCCATCTACACCCAGCTGCAGGGCGCGGGCATGCTGGATATTCCCGCCGCTTACGCCAGCACCGTCTTCGCCGCGCCGGCCAAGCTGTCGCTGGGCGAAAGCGACGGCATGCCCAGCCGCAGCAAGGTCGTGGTGCTGACCAACCGCGGCGACAAGCCGCAGACCTTTACCGTGCAGCACCTCCCCGCGCTGAGCGTGGCCGGCACCACCTACAGCCCCAAGCCCAGCACGGGCCGGGCCACCATGACCGTGAACGGCCAGAGCGCCGACCTCGACAGTGCCGGCCAGGGCGGCGTGCAGGTCACCGTCCCCGCCGGCGGCCAGACCGAGCTGAACGTGACCATCACCGCGCCCAGCGACCTGGACAGCAAGTCCGACTACGCCCAGTACGGCGGCTACCTCGTTGCCAAGGGCACGTCCGAAACCGTCTCGGTGCCTTACGGCGGCTTCCAGGGCGACTACCAGAAGCTTGAGGCGATGGGTCCGGTGTACTTCGTGCAGGGCACCCAGACCACCAAGCGCGACTTCCCGGCGCTGTACGACCCGGCCCGCGACAAGGTGTACTTCGAGAACGAAACCCCGGAGCAACTGCCCGACTACACCTTCCTCACCTTTGACCGGATGGTGGGTCAGCGCGGCCTGAAGGTGCTGGACGCCCCCACCCTGTGGGTGCACCTCGACCATCAGGTCCAGACCATCGTCATGGAGGCAGTGGACGCCAGCGGCACTGCGCATCCGGTCCAGACCTTCCCTTACGTGGGCCGTGACGGCACCAACGTCTACCAGATCGGCTCCGATTCGCGCCCCTGGAGCGACTACGTGTGGGACGGCACCTACGAGGGCGGCGCCGAGGCTCCGGCCGGCCAGTACCAGCTGCGCCTGCGCGTGCTCAAGGCGCTGGGCAACCCCAACAACCCGGCACACTGGGAGATGTACACCTCGCCCAAGTTCCAGATTGTGCGCGGCGCCGTTTCGCCCGACTGATCCACGTAGCCCTGAGTAATTCACGTGGCCCCGGCCGATTCAGCCCATTCTCGGCAGGGCAGAGCCTCCGCCCCGAACGTGACTCCCCCGCCCTACCGGCAGGGGGAGTCCTTTTGGATGACGCCCCTTCCCACCTCGGACCAGTAGAATCGGGCAGACATGCTGTGGAAAAACCCTGCCCTGATGCTGCGCCTGCTGGCCCTGCTGATTCTGAGCGAAGCGGCGCACTTCGGGTTTTTCATCACTGCCCTGCCGCTGCGCGCCGAGTCCCTGAGCCTAAATGCCGCCCTTATCGGCACCCTGACCGGCGGACACTACCTGGCCGACGCCCTGAGCAAAGGGCCGATGGGGTACCTGGCCGGCCGCTGGGGCGCGGGGCTGCTGCTGGCCCTGGCCTCGCTGGCCGGGCTGCTGGTGCTGGGCACGGTCACGGTGGGCCATCTGCCCTACCTGGCGCTGTTCGCACTGGCAGCAGTGTGGGGAGTGCTGTACGGCTCACTGTGGCCGGTGGTGATGGGCTACTCGCAGCTGCTGGCCGAGCCGGGCCGCACCTCGCGGGCGCTGGCCCTTACCTCGCTGGCGGTGGCCCCAGGGTTGGCGCTGGGTGTAGGCGTGCTCGGCCCGCTGATGCAGCGTCAGCCACAGCAAGGGCTGGACTTGCTGCTGGGCTTGCAGGGGTTGGCGCTGCTGCTGTCGCTCACCCTGCTGCGCCTGAAACCTGCGCCCCAGACCGGCAACCGGGCCGCCTCGCTGGGTGAACTGCGCCGGCAGTGGAGCGGCGTGGCGCTGCTGCTGCCCGCCGCCCTAGCGCAGACCCTGGCGCCGGGCCTGCTGGTCACCCTGGTTTTTCCGCTGCTGGCACAGTTTGGCCTGGGCATGATGGACCTGGCCTGGCCCGCGCTGGGCCTGCTGGTGGGCCTGGGGCTGACGCTGTGGCTGGCGGGCCGCCTGGCCGACCGCACCTCGCCGCGCCGGGCACTGCTGCCAGGGCTGCTGGTGCTGGCCCTCAGCTACGGCCTGCTGGCCTTGCCCCATCCCGAAGACCGGCTGTGGCTGGCACTGCCGCTGCTGGGCATGGGCTACGGCGCCTTCCTGACCGGCTGGAACGGTCTGGTGGGTCAGGTGCTGCCCCAGGGCCAGCGCATGACCGGCTGGGGCGCCATCATGACGGTGGAAGCCCTGGGCTACGCTGCCGGGCCGGTGCTAGGCGGTTTGATGTGGACCCACTACGGGCACAGCGGGGTGTTCGCGACCGGCGCGGCCGTCTTTGTGACCACGCTGGTGTACTACCTGTGGGCGGCGGGCCAGGCTCAGCCCACCCGCAGCACTGTCTATTCCGAGTCGGCCCGCCCGTAGGCCCGCGCCCGCACCTCGGCCCAGCTTTCCGGGCCACCTAACCGGAACGGCTCCCGCTGCAAGTCGGTGGTCAGCTCCGGGCCGGCCCCGCCCAGGTACAGGTTCACCTCGCTGCGAATCCCGAACCCGCGCTCCAACGGGTACACGCCCGGCTCGACCGTTACAGCCAGGCCGGGGGTCAGCTGGCGGGTGTCATGGGTTTCGTAGTCGTCCAGGTTGGCCCCGGCACCGTGCAGACCCGACCCCGGCGTATCGCTCCCCAGGTCGTGTCCCAGACGGTGCAGAAAGTGCGCCTCCCACCGCTCTCCCATCGCCTTACGGGCGTGGCGGTCGGCTTCCCAGCCCTGCACCTGCGGCCAGTTCTGCCGCATCAGGGCTATGGCCCCGTCACGCGCCGCACGCACCGCTTCCCACGCCTCCAGATACTCGGCCGTGGGTTCGCCGGCGTACCCCACCCAGGTCACGTCGCTGTAGGGGCGCCCTGGCTCGGCGCACCACAGGTCGATCAGCACGCACTGGCCCGGCTGCAAGGC
>NC_015161.1:0-25000 GCF_000190555.1 Deinococcus proteolyticus MRP | reverse complement strand
GAACTGAACGGCATGGACGGCTGGTGGAGTACCGAGCTCACCGTGCCGGCCGCCGAATGGGGTAGGGAGCAGGTCTCGGCGCTGACCTTGCGGGGCTCCGCTGACCCGACCCCTACTGTGACCGGCCCCAACGATTCACTGGCTGACTTGGCCGCCCAAGCCGCCAAGAACGGTATCCGCGAGGTAGGTACCGTGGTTCTGGACGACGGGAGCCTGCAGCCCGACAGCTGGCAGAACGCCGTGATTGAGACACCGATGGCCGCTTTCATGCCGCAGGAGTGGTTGGAACGCCGCCCGGCCAATGCCGAAGCTTTTCGCAGGGAGATTCATGCTGCTCTGATAAACGCACTTGAGGAGGCGGGAATCCATGTGGCCGACCGGACGCTGACCTCAGCTGCGGCTCCGGCAGCAAGGCAGCCTGCAGAAGGCGTAGCGAGCGTGCAAAGTTCCGACCTGGCCGCCTTCCTGGCATCCACCCTGCGCCCCAGCGACAATCTGCGGGCTGAAGAACTGCTGGCCTCGGTCGCGGCGCAGCCTGGGCAGCCCGGCACCCTGGAAGCGGCTGGACGGCGGGCCGCCGAAATCCTGCACGGGTGGGGAGTGGATACGGCAGGAATAGAGCTACACGACGGCAGCGGCCTGACCCGCGACAACCGCCTGACGGCCCGCGCCCTGGTGGACCTGCTGGACGTGATGTACCGCACCGGGGGCACTGGGCGGCCTTACAGCGACCCACTGACCGTATTTGAGAACGACGCCAACCCCTATGCCGAAGCGCTGGCCCATGCCGGCGTAGGTGGCAGCAAATACGGCCGTGGCGGCACCCTGAGCGGACGGCTGGTGGGGACAGGTCTGGACGTGCGGGCCAAAACCGGCACCCTGCCCGGTGTGAGCAGCCTGGCCGGCTATGTGGTGGGCGGGAGCGGACATCCGCTGGCTTTCGCAGTGCTGATGAATGGGCCGGAAACGGCCCCGATTCTGGAACTTCGGGCGGTGCAGGACCGGTGGGTCCAGGCCATAGCCGCGCAGTACTGAACCGTGTATAGGACTGCGTTGTAAGACCGAGCCGCACTGGGGCGCAGCAGCAAGAGAGAGACGGGCGGTATCGTCGGCGTTTGCTCCCCACTCGCCTCCCCCATTTGGACCTGCCTGGCGGCCAGGCGAGCGCCTAAACTGAGGGGCATGACACAAGAAACTTATCTGCCCCACGACGCTGCGCACGATGTGAAGCGGGTGGTGGTGGCGACCAGCAACCCCGGCAAGGTCCGTGAGATGGCCGAAGCACTTGCCGGCCTGGGATGGGAACTGATGCCACTGCCTGCTGGCATAGCGATGCCAGAAGAAACCGGCACCACCTATGAGGAGAACGCCTCGCTGAAAGCCTGCACCATCGCCACACGGCTAGGGCTACCGGCGCTGGCCGACGACTCCGGCATAGAGGTGGACGCACTGGACGGACAGCCCGGCGTGTACAGCGCTCGCTTTGGCGACTGCGCCAGCGACACCGAGCGCAACACCTACCTGCTGGACCGGCTGCGTGGCAAGAGCGACCGCCGCGCCCATTTCCGGAGCGTGGTGATTCTGGCTTACCCGGACGGCGACATGGAATGTTATGAAGGTGTGGTCAGTGGCACGCTGCTGGAAGGCCCACGCGGCACCCAAGGCTTCGGGTACGACCCGCTATTCGTGCCCGACGGTGAGACGCGTTCCTTCGGCGAGATGAGCGTGGAGGAAAAGCGACCGCTGAGCCACCGGGGCCTGGCTCTGAAAAAACTGCTGGCCGCGCATGGACACCTAAAGTAACGCAGCGTAAAGGGAAGTGCAGAGGGACAGGAGGCGGCAAAGGAGACGACTGAATCTTCTGGTTTTCCCTGCCCTCTCCTCTTATCCCACTTTCTTTTAGCCCTCGGCCAGCTCGGCCTTGAGCCGCATCAGGATGGCCCCCATGCCACGCATCCGCATCGGGGTAATCAGTTCGCTGAGACCCATATCCATGTAAAACTGGTCCGGCACGTTCAGAATAGTTTCGGGGCTTTCGCCGTCCAGCGCTTCTTTGAGAATGCCGGCGTAGCCGCGCACGGTGGGGGCTTCGGGCGGCACCTTGAAGTGCATGTGGACCGCACCGCCCTCGCCGCGCTCGGTAATCAGGAAAAAGGGGCTAGTGCATTCGGGCACCGGCTTCATGAATTCGGGATGGTCCAGGTACTGCTGGGGCGGCTCGGGCAGCTTTTTGGCGTAGTCGAGCAGGGCCTGGAGCCGCATGGCCTTAGGCATAGCCTTGAACATGGACACGATGTTCTGCAATTTGGGCGGCATGGCGGTCTGAGCGTCGGTCATGCCGCCAATCTAATGCAAGGGTGAAGGGGAAAAAGGGGCGGCGGCGCTCTGTCCTGCGGCGCACTGGCCGCTATGCTGAGTGGCATGAATGACTATGCCAAGGACGTACTGGTCAGCACCGAGTGGGTGGCCCAGCACCTGAACGACGAGAACGTGCGCCTGATCGAAGTGGACGAGGACATCCTGCTGTACGACATGGGGCATATCCCCGGCGCTGTGAAGCTGGACTGGCAGCGCGACCTATGGCATGACGTGGAGCGTGACTTTATTACGGCCGATCAGGTTAGCGAGCTGCTGGGCCGCCTGGGCCTCCGTGAAGGTGACACCGCAGTGCTGTACGGCGACAAGAGCAACTGGTGGGCTGCCTACGCCTACTGGTTCCTGACTTACAGCGGGGTGCAGGGCCTGAAGCTGATGAACGGCGGGCGCCAGAAGTGGGCCGCTGAGGGCCGTGAACTGACCGAGGACGTGCCCCACCCTGCACCCACCGACTATCCGGCCCTGTCCCGCGACGAATCGCTGCGCGCCTACCGCGACGAGGTGAGGGCCCACCTGGAAGCGGTGCGTGACGGCCAGGGCGCACTGGTGGACGTCCGCAGCCCCGACGAGTTCAGCGGCAAGGTGACCCATATGCCCAACTACCCGCAGGAAGGCGTGCTGCGCGGCGGTCATATTCCCGGTGCCCGCAACGTTCCCTGGGCCAAAGCCACCAACGAGGACGGCACCTTCAAGAGCGCCGACGAACTGAGGGCCCTGTACGAAGGAGAGGGCGTCACTGCCGACAAGGACGTGATCGCCTACTGCCGCATCGCCGAGCGCTCCAGCCACAGCTGGTTCGTGCTGCGCGAGCTGCTGGGGTACCCCAAGGTCCGCAACTACGACGGCAGCTGGACCGAATGGGGCAACGCGGTGGGTATGCCGATAGAAAAGTCCTACCGCGAGGAGTAAACCGGGAGAGGCCAGCGGGCCGGACGCGTCCGGCCCTCCTCTATCATTTGCCGCGTGAGAGACGCTCTAGAAACGCCGCGCCTGCTGCTGCTGCCCCTGTCACGCGAACTGCTGATGCAGACGCTGGGTGCCGGAACCTTCCGGGCGCAGGGGGCTACCTTCGGTGAAGGCTGGGCAGGTGAAGCGGAAGTCATCTTTCCCCTCCACCTGCTGAACTTGGGCGAAGAGGACGCCGTGCGCGGTTCCTTCGCGGTGGTCGAGCGGGCCAGCGGTCAAGCGACCGGCCTGCTGGGGACCAAGCACGCGCCCGAACAGGGCCGGGTGGAAATCGGCTACGGGCTGACCGAGGCGGGGCGCGGCCAGGGCTACGCCACCGAGGCGGTGGGTGCGCTGCTGGAACACCTGCGCGGCTGGCCGGACGTGCAGACAGTCCTGGCCGAAACCCTGCCCGACAACAGGCCCAGCATCCGGGTGCTGGAGAAAAACAGTTTCACGCTGACCGGGCGGCGGACCGACAGCGCAGACGGAGAGCTGCTGTGCTGGGCACGGCCGCTCTCCCAGCAGCTGTAAGCGCAAGCCGGAGCCACGTCATTATTCGGAGACTGGACCGCGTACTCCCGCACTGCCCGAACGGCCCTATAGCCTTGACGAATAATGCATACCGCGCTAAAGTAGTAGACATAACCGCTCGAAACCTTCCAGCAAGGCGAGCGGGTTTTTTATTGCTGCACGTATTGCTGCCCGGTGCCCTCTATGCGGGTTCATCTGTTACGGCGGTCTAACCGTGCCCTACCATACTGGGAGTGTGCGCCGCTCCCTGAACATCGTGCTTCCCCTGCTGATTCTGCTGGCCGTCCTGGGCGGGCTGACAGCGTTTTTCTGGCCTCACATTCAGCGCAGCCGGCAGTACCTGGAACTGATGCGGATGCCAGCCCCGGTAGAGGGCAGCCTGCCCAACCCCCTGCCCGGCGCCGTGCTGACCGATACCTGGGGCGGTGCCCGCTCCGGGGGACGCACCCACGAAGGCATAGACATCTTCGCGGACCGCGGCACTCCCATTCGGTCTACCGGCCCAGGCGTGGTGGTCAACGTAGGCGAAAACCGCCTGGGCGGCCGCACGGTGATGGTGTTAGGGCCGGCGGGGCAGCGGCACTACTACGCGCATCTGGAGCGCTACCCGGACCTGCAAGAAGGCGACTGGGTAGAGCAGGGGGACACGGTGGGCTACGTGGGCGACAGCGGCAACGCCAAGGGCACACCTCCGCACCTGCACTACGGCATCTACACGCCGCAAGGAGCCATCAACCCCTACCCGCTGCTGAAAAAGCCTTGACGCGGCGGCAACGGCACCCACGGCACCGCCCGGCTCCATCCCGGAGAACAAAAAAGGCCGGCAGCGCCTGCTTTTCCGCCCAGTGCTGCGACGGTATCCTCTGGACATGACCACGCCGCACAGCCAGCCAGCGAAGAAACAGAGCCGGGACCAGCGCCCCCAGAACATCCTTTCCATTCAGTCATGGGTGACGTACGGCCACGTCGGCAACGCGGCGGCCGTCTTCCCACTGCAGCGCCTGGGCTTCGAGGTCTGGGCCATTCAGACGGTGCAGTTCTCCAACCACACCGGCTACGGCGCCTGGACCGGTAAAGTGTTTCCGCCCGAGGACATCGCGGAGCTGATTGACGGCATTGAGGCGCGGGGCGCCCTGCCCGAGTGTGACGGCGTGCTGAGCGGCTACATGGGGTCGGCCGGCACGGTAGAAGCCGTGGTCAATGCCGTAGGCCGCGTGCGGGCCGCCAATCCGCAGGCGCTGTACTGCTGTGACCCGGTGATGGGCGACTTCGGACGCGGGGTATTCGTAAATCCGGAGCTGCCGGACCACATTGCAGCTCAGGCGATTCCAGCGGCCGACATCGTGGTGCCCAACCACTTCGAGCTGGAACTGCTGACCGGCCGCAAGGTCGCCACCTTGGACGACGCCCTGGCCGCCGCTGGGGAGCTGCGGAGCCGGCTGCGCGAAGGCGGCCCCCGCACCGTGGTGGTCACGAGCCTGACCCGCGAAGACGCCCCCGAAGACAGCATCGAGACACTGGCCGTGTCGGACAGCGGCACCTGGATTTGCCGCACACCGCTGCTGCCGCTGGACCCGCCCCGCAACGGAACAGGCGACGCCATCGCTGCGCTGTTTTACGGGCAGTACCTGCGCACCGGCGACGTGGCCCAGGCGCTGAGCCTCAGCATGAGCGCCCTGTACGCCCTGCTGGAGCGCACCCACCGGGCCGGCACCCGCGAAATTCAGCTGATTGCCGTGCAGGACGAACTGGTGCAGCCGGGCCAAGTGTTCGAGGCGCAGCAGGTGATGACCGGCGCCCGGTAGGAACCGGGAACACCCCAACTCTAAGAAGCGGCTCCCGGCCGGATAAACCCGCTTCTTTTCCAAAGTGGTCACAGGCAGGACAGAGTGGAACATGTCCAGACAAATAATGCTGACCTGCCTCCTTGCGGTCACCGCCTGCGCCTGGCCCGCGCAGCAGGCGGCCCAGAACACCGGACAGGCCACTCCGGAAGCCCGGCTGCAAACTCAGCAGGCGGAGCCGCGCCCGACCCCGGCGGCACCGGCAGCGGCGACTCAGACTGCCTCTGCGGCAGCCAGCGCAGCCGCTCAGCCCTTGCCGCCGCTGCCTGCAGGCTTCGCGCCGACTGCTCCGCAGGGCTTCCAGGTCACCCTGTACGCGGACGGCTTCAGGAAACCGCGCCTGTTGGCCCTGGCACCGGGCGGCGACGTCTTCCTGAGCGACCCGGACGCCGGCAAGGTGTATGTTCTGCCTGACCGCAACGGAGACGGCGCGGCGGACAGCACCCTGACCTTCGCCAGCGGGCTGAACAAGCCGCACGGGCTAGCCTTTTACGGTCCATACCTGTACATCGCCAATACCGACGGTGTGGTGCGCGTGCCCTACCAGCCGGGGCAGACGCAGGCGCAGGGCCAGCCGGAAAAGATAGTGGACCTGCCCCCGGAAGGCGGACACTGGACCCGCACCATAGAGTTCAGCCCAGAGGGACAGCTGTTCGTCTCGGTAGGCAGCACCTGCAACGTGTGCGAGGAAAAGGACGAACGCCACGCCGCCGTGTGGGTCTACGGTGCGGACGGTAAAAACGGCCGCCCCTACGCCACCGGACTGCGCAACGCGGTGGGCCTGGAATGGCATGACGGCGCCCTGTGGGCCACCAACAACGGCCGTGACCAGCTGGGCGACGACCTGCCGCCTGAAGGTTTTTACCGGCTCAAGGACGGCGGCTTTTACGGCTGGCCGTACTGCTACACGGTAGGGGCGGGCCAGCCCCAGGTGTGGGACCGGGACTTCGGCCGCCGGGACGCCGCCGTGTGCCAGAGCGCAGTGCCCGCTTTCGCCCTGACCACCGCACACTCGGCGCCGCTGGGGCTGGGCTTTTACACCGGCACCGCCTTTCCCGCCAAGTACCGGGGGCTGATGTTCGCCGGGCTGCACGGCAGCTGGAACCGCAGCGAAAAGAGTGGTTACAAGGTCGTGACGGTGAACCCGGAAACCGGCGAGGTGCAGGATTTCCTGACCGGCTTCCTGGGGCCGGACGGCCAGACGGTGGAGGGCCGTCCGGTGGACGTGGCCGCAGCGCAGGACGGCGCCCTGCTGGTCACCGACGACGGCGCCGGGAAAGTGTGGCGGGTGGCCTGGGAGGGCGGCAGCAGTCAGTAGGTCTGCGTCCGCTGGCTGGCACCGTCAGCGGCGCTGATCCAAGCTGGGCAAGTCAGGCCGTACACTCAGGCCATGTCCACCGTAGAACTCAGCCGCAGCGGGCAAGCAGCCACCCTGACCCTCACTGCCAAAAAAGGTTCCATGCCGCCCGCCTTTTGGCAGGAGCTGCCGCAGGCACTGGCCGAGCTGGGCGACGCCCGCGTGCTGGTTATCCGGGGGCAGGACATCTTCAGTGCGGGGCTGGACGTGAAAGCCACCCTGCCGGCCATCCAGCAGAGCGGCGACTTCTGGGGCATGGTGCAGCCGATGCAGGACGCTCTGAACGCCGTGGCCGCACTGGATATTCCGGTGATTGCGGCCGTTCACGGCCACTGCATCGGCGCGGGGCTGGAGCTGATTGCGGCGTGCGACCTGCGGCTGTGCAGCCAAGACGCCAGCTTCAGCCTGCCGGAAGTGCGGCTAGGGCTGGTGGCCGACCTGGGCGGCTTGCAGCGCTTGCCCGGCATCATCGGGCGGGGGCGCACGGCACACCTGGCCCTGACCGGCGCGCCGATTGACGCCCGCACCGCCGAGCGCTGGGGCCTGGTCACCGGAGTGCTGGACACGCCCGCAACCCTCTTTGCCAGCGCCGAGGCCCTCGCCGGGCAGCTGGCGGAACTGGAACCGCACGCCCTAAGGGGCACCAAGCAGGTGCTGCGGGACGCATTGCCGCTCCAGGAGGGCCTGCGGCAAGCGGGCGAGTGGAACGCGCTGGCACTGAAGGCTCAGGCGGACCGCTAGCGCAGTCCCCAGAATGGCGTGCCTGCTCTCCTGTTCTGTGTTGGCTCTTCTGGCGAAGCAGTATCCATCTGCTCGCTGAAAAGCTGTCCACCCTGCACTTGGACGCTCTAGGGCGACAAAGGTGGCTGCCCGCCGGAGTGCAGGGCACCTGCGTAGGAGCGTGTGGGTTTCTGAGGGAAAGCCTGCCGGCAACGCGCCCAGTAGATAAACCCTCTACACTCAGGGCATGACACAGCCAGGCACTTCCGAGTCCACCTTCCGCCCCGACCTGCTGGCTGGCAAGCACGCCCTGATTACAGGCGGCACTTCGGGCATCGGCCTGGGCATCGCGCAGAGCTTCGCGGCGCACGGTGCCCGCGTCACCTTGCTGGGCCGCAATCCCGAAAAGGCCGAGGCCGCTGCCCAGACCGTCCGGGACATGGGCGGCGAGGCGCAGGCCGTGACCGCCGACGTGCGCGATGTGGAAGCGCTGAACGCGGCCGCACAGCAGGCCGTCCAGGGCTTCGGCCCACTGGACATCCTGCTGTGCGGCGCGGCCGGCAACTTTCCGGCCCCGGTAGACGGTATCAGCGCCAACGGATTCAAGAGTGTGGTGGACATTGACCTGCTGGGCACCTACAACTCCATCAAGGCGGCTGCACCCCACCTGAAGGCCCCTGGCGGCAATGTCCTGAGCATCAGCGCTTACGGCGTGCCGGTCCCGCTGCAGGCGCATGTGGTGGCCGCCAAAGCGGGCGTGGACGCACTCACCCAGACGCTGGCCGCCGAATGGGGCCTGCGGGGCGTGCGTGTGAACGCGATTATTCCCGGCCCGATTGACGGCACCGAAGGCATGGCCCGCCTGGCTCCCGACGAGCGCACGCGGGCGCAGTTTCAGCGCCTGGTGCCGCTGGGCCGCTTCGGCGTGCCGCAGGACATTGCCAATGCTGCGCTGTGGCTGGTCAGCGACGCCGCCAGCTACGTCACCGGCGTGATTCTGCCGGTGGATGGCGGCCAGAATATGCTGGGCGGCGCCCCGCAGTACCTGATGTATCTGGAAATGCAGAAGGCCAGTGGAAAAGAGCAAACAGCAGAAGTCTAGGACTGGGAAGCGGCAGCAGGGCTGGCCCGCCCGCCTGGCCTGGGCGTATCTGGCGGCCGTGCTGCTGGTATGGGGCCTGGGCGAGTGGGTGGGCGAACGCACCGTGCCCACCTTGCTGCTGGCCTACGCGCCACCTGCCCTGTTGCTGCTGCTGTGGCCCCCATTGGCCCTGCTGGCCGTTTTCCGGGCACCGGCGCGGCCTCCGGCCACGCTGGCCCTGGTGGCCGGCCTGGGCTACGCAGGGCTGACCTGGCACCTGCCCCAGCCGGTGCCTCCCGGCAGCCTGACTCTGCTCACCTACAACATCGCGCGCGGCACCCAGGGCAGCGCGGAGACTCTGGCCGCGCAGATTCGGGCGCAAGACGCCGACCTCGTGACCTTGCAGGAAACCAACGGCTGGGACGCCGAGTTCACGCCAGAGCTGCTGCGCCGGCTGCCCGGCTACCACGCGGCACACACCGGCGCGGGGGGCGAACTGCTGACCCTCAGCCGGCTGCCGGTGCTGGGCAGCCGCGAGGTGCACTTGCCCGAAACCACCCGCCGCTTTCTGGTGACCACCGTGCAGACCCCACGCGGCCAGCTGGACGTGGTGAACGTGCATTTTTCTACCGTCATGGTGAGCGGCGTGTTTAGGGGACAGGTCATTCCCACCCGCAACCGCCGGGCCACCCAGCTGGACCGTCTGCAGCGCGAGACGGCACAGCTACCGCGTGTGCTGGTGGCCGGCGATTTCAACACGCCGCCGCGTGGCCGGGTATACCGCGCCCTGAGCGGCAAGTTCGTGAACGCCTGGGACGCGGCCGGCCAGGGCTTCGGCTTTACGTTTCCCAGCCGCCTGCCCGCGCTGCGAATAGACCATGTGTTCGCCCGTGGCCTACAGCCGCTGCGCGCCGAAGTGCTGCCCGCTGGCGGCAGCGACCACCGGGGGCTGCGGGTGGTCCTGCGCAACTGAACCCAGGCTCAGGCTTCTTCCAGCCAGAACACCCCGCCCAGGCCCAGGCGTGGCTGCAGGTGCAGCGTGGGCTTGCCCACCAGCGGGGCCACCAGTTGCCCTTCCAGGCCGTGCGCAGTCCCGGCATAGGCGCTCAGCAGGCCGTAATGCTGGGTACGTGGGCTGAACTCAAACCCCACGGTAGGAATGCCCTGCTTCCAGTTGTGGGCCAGCCTTGCCCGCGTGTCAGGCCGGTAACCCCAGTGTCCCCGCGCCCGCAGCGGCAGCCCTTCCCTCTCCAGCACTCTGCTCAGGCCCAGCAGCCAGCTCCAGGGCTGCACCGCCCGCTGCCGGCCTGAGAACGGCACCACCCAGGCCCCCAGCTGCGGGGCCAGCCTCGCGGCCAGGGCGTCACGCTCCGGCTCCGGCAGCGACAGGCCCAGCCGCCTGGCCTGCCAGCCCAGCAGCACCGCCGCCGTCTGCGGGCCACACCCCACATAGCCGCCCTGCCACTGGCACTGGCCGCCGTCGCTCGGCAGCGGCAGGGGAAATGGGTGCCAGAGTTGATTTCCTGATTCTGTATATGACATAATTTCTCACATGGAATACGTGGGTATGGAATCCGGGGGCACGGCTGGCGTGATGGAGCGACTCCAGCGCGTCCTGGCCGATTCTATCGCTCAGCAGCTGGAGGGTTACGGCCATGCCCATGCCGAGGCGCAGCTGCTGGCCGCCGTGGCACTGGAGCGGCTGAACACTGCCCTGCAGGTCCGCGACGAACCCGGCACCGAATTCGCCCGTATGGCTCCGGGCGACCTGGGCACGCTCTGGGAAGAACTGCGCGCCGCCGGCGCCGGCCGCCTGCTGCTGGACATCCGCCCGGCCAGCGACCCGGCCGCCGCCGAGCGCGGTGAAATTGCCGTGAATGTGGTGGAAGTGGAGCGCCGGACCGACTGGGGCACCGGGGACTTTATCGAGGACTCCGCCTTCGAGCTGCACCTGCGCCGCGAGGAACTGCTCGACCGCCTCAGCCGGACGAACTGAAGCCCGACCTCAACTCCGGCGGCACCGGGGCGGACAGGCTCAGGTGCTCGCCGCCTGCCGGGTGCCGGAACTCCAACCTTTCGGCGTGCAGCAGATACCCCAGGTCGCCGGGCAAGGCGTCCGGCCGGGCCTGTCCGCCGGGCAGATAAAGCGGGTCGCCCAGCAGCGGCAGCCCGGCGGACGCCAGATGAATACGAATCTGGTGCGGGCGGCCGGTCTCGATATCCACCTGAAACAGGGTGCTGCCGTCCCGCCGTTCCAGCACCTGCGCCCGGCTGCGTGACGGCTTGCCTGCCGGCGTGGCTGCGTAAATCTGCCCCAGCCGGGGGTGGTCCACCAACCCGATGGGCGCGGTGATGTCGTACTTCTCCTGCGCGGCCACGCCGGCCGACAGCGCCCGGTAGCGCTTGTGAATGCGGCCCTCCCGCCAGTCGGCGGTGAGCCGCGACCCGGCCGCCGGGGTCAGGCTGCACAGCACCAGCCCCGAAGTCCCGCGCCCCAGCCGGTGCAGAGGCGTAGCGGCCGGCCACTGCCGGCGCAGCAGGGCCAGCAGGGTGTGGTCCAGAAATCCTCCCGCCGGCAGGGTGGGCAGACCGGACGGCTTGTGAACGGCCAGGATGTGCGCGTCCTCGTACAGCACGCTGAAGTGCAGCGGCACCGCTTCCTCGGCCCAGGGCGGTCGGTGCCAGGCGAGCCGGTCCCCAGGGCGCAGGGACTCGCTGCCCGCCGCTGGATGACCATTCAGCTCTACTTCACCTGCCGCCAGCCGCGCCCCCCAGGTCTGCCGGTCCGAGTGGGGATAAAAGCGGGCGTAATAGTCCAGCACACTCAGGCCCGCCGCCTGTGGCCGCACGCGCTCGCGGTAGCTGTAGCCGGAGTTGAGGGCTGCGCCGGCGCTCACCGGGACCGGGTAAAGTGCCGCGCCGCCGCGACCATCATCTGCACGCCAGTTTCCAGCGCCGACTCGTCCAGCGTGAAGCGGGGGTGGTGGTGCGGCCACTGGCTGTCGGCCTCCAGCGAGCCGCTGCCCACTGCGAAAAAGCAGCCTTCCGACTTTTCCAGGTAGGCGCTGAAGTCCTCGCCAGCGGCCCACATGTCGGCCTGAATCACCCGGTCCTCGCCCACCACCTCAGCGGCCAGCTGGCGCACCTCCTCGGCCACCCAGTCGGTGTTCACCACCGGGCGGTAGGCGTGCAGGTACTCGAACTCGTACTCGGCGCCGTGGGCCGCGCAGATGCCGGCCACCACGCGTTCAAGCAGCTGCGGCGCCCGCTCGCGCAGTTCAGGGCTGAACACCCGCACCGTGGCAGCCAGCCGCGCCGTGTCGGGGATGATGTTGTCGGCGGTGCCGGCGTGAAACTGCGTGACCGACACCACCAGCGGCTCGAACGGCGAGACGGCGCGGCTGACCACATGCTGCAAGTTGGTCACCACCTGCGCCCCGATGGCGACCGGGTCCACCGCTTGCTCGGGCATGCCGCCGTGCCCGCCCCGACCACGAATGGTGAGCTGGAACGAATCCGGCGAGGCCATGAACATGCCGGGCCGCACCGCCACCACCCCGGCCGGATAAAAGCTGAGCAGGTGCAGGCCCAGGCTCACATCCACCCCGTCCATCAGCGGCGTCTGGAAGACCAGCTCCTCGGCGCCGCCCGGCGGGGTTTCCTCGGCATGCTGGAAGATGAACCGCACCTCGCCGGTCAGCTCGGCGCGGGCCGCGCTCAGCAGCTGCGCGGCGCCCAGCAGGATGGCCGCGTGCCCGTCGTGGCCGCAGGCGTGCATCGCCCCGGCATTCTGCGAGCGGAACTCGAAGGTGTTTTCTTCTTCTATCGGCAGGGCGTCAATGTCGGCACGCAGCAGCACCGTGCGGCCCGGCCCTGCCTCGCCATGCAGCACGGCCAGCACGCTGGTGGGCGTGGGCTGGCTGACCTCCAACCCCGGCATTCCCTCCAGCTCGGCGCGGAGAAAGGCCGCCGTCTGGTGCTCCTGAAAGCTGATTTCGGGGTGCTGGTGCAGGTGCCGGCGCCAGCAGGTCAGTTGTTGGCGCAGGGCTTCGGGCAGGGCGTGCGGAGACATGACGACAGGGTAGCGCTCCGGCCCGCTCTGATTTCCGCGCTTCCTTCAAGCTGCACTGAACCCGCTCCCCATCTGCCCGCCCCAACTTGCGGCACAATGTGGGGCATGGACAACTACATTCCCAGCGGCTACCAGCTCTCGCCTATGCTCAGCAGCGAGCGCAAGACCCAGTTCAGCCAGGCCCCTGAACTGGGCGAGGCCACCGAACCCGGCAAGGCTTATCAGGCTGTGCTCGAAACCAGCAAAGGCCGCATCGTGGTGGAGCTGTACCCCGACGAAGCGCCCATGACCGTGAACTCCTTCGCGTACCTGCTGCGGCACCACTACTACGACGGCATCAAGTTTCACCGCGTGATTGACGGCTTTATGGCGCAGACCGGCGACCCCACCGGCACTGGCATGGGCGGCCCCGGCTACCGCTTCGAGGACGAATTCGCCGGCAACCCCCACCGCCACTCCGAAAAAGGCGTGCTGAGCATGGCGAACGCCGGCCCCGGCACCAACGGCTCTCAGTTCTTCATCACCTTTACCGCCACCCCCCACCTGGACGGCCGCCACACCGTGTTCGGCAAAGTGGTGGAAGGCCTGGACGTGCTGGACAAGCTGACCCGCATTCAGCCCGGCATGCCCGGCACGCCCGACGTGATTGAGCGGGCGTACCTGGTCGAGAAGTAAGCCACCATTGGGCACCTTTGGGCCGAATGAGCGGTCTAAAGGTCTAAGCGTCGAAGGGTCTAAGAGAGGCAGCCCAGTAGCTCTTAGATCCTTCGACCTTTTGACCCTCAGACGCTCGTCAGAGCAGCTCCGGAGCCAGCAGCAATTCCCCCTCTACTCCAAAAGCCTCGGCGTAGCGCACCCTGGCGAGGGTGCCCCAGTAGCCCAGGCGGGCCAGGCGGCGCTCCACCACTTCGGGGGTCACGGTTTCGCTAACTGCCGCGCCGCTGAACTGCGACTCGTGGGCACGGATGGCAGCTTCCCAGCGCGGGAGGCTGGCTTCCACGTCTACCAGCAGCGCGGGCTGGATGTCGGCGTTGCCCTGAAACAACAACACGCGGGCGGGCCTGTGGGGTTCTCCCGGCACCTCGGCGCGGCGCAGGCCGGCCAGATGCAGAGCGCGTTTGCTCAGCGCGTAGGCTCCGTAATGGTCAGGATGCCGGTCCGAGGGGTGCGGCACAACCAGCACACGGGGCCGCAAAATCCGTAGGGCTGCGGCCAGGGCGTGCGCTTGGGCCGGGTCGTCACGCAGCTCCCCGTCAGGCAAGCCCAGGGTGCCGCGCCAGGTCAGGCCCAGCGGCACCGCTGCCGCCGCGCATTCCTGCATCCTCACTTCGGGCGTGCCCAGCGTGCCCATCTCGCCGCGTGTCAGCTCCAGCACGCCAGTGCGCTGTCCGGCGTCGCCCACCCGGATGAGTGTGCCGCCCGCGCCGATTTCTGCGTCATCGGGGTGAGGGGCCAGCGCCAGCCAGTCCAGCGGGGTCGCCGCGCCGTAAGTCGTCGTCAGTTCGTAACCCATAGCCGGAGTGTATAAGGTTGACTAATACCGCATACGGCGCTAGAGTAATGAACATAACCGCTCCAAGTGAGCGGGTTTTTTTATGGCTCGAACATGCTGTGCCGGATGGTTGGAGCTCCTTCATCCTGTAGCCACCAGGGGCGCGGCGCCGTCAGGTAGACAAACGCACTCAGCATCACGCTACCGCACAGGCACAGCACACCCGTCACCACCAGGCTGGTGGACATATCGGGGTTAAAGAAACTGAGCCGAATACCGCGTAGCAGCGGCAACGTCTGCCACAGCAGTCCTGCCAGTGCCAGCGGGCCGAGGGGGGATAACCAGCGCCACCAGACCCAGCGCCCACGTCCCAGCAGCAGCGCCGCCGTCAAAGCCCAGCCTGCCAGCACCGCCAGGCCCACCGCCCAGGTAAACTGCCCCGCCACCGCCCGAGCTGCCACAACTGCTGCCGCCGAGTTTTCAGGCGCATCTAGCGTGATGGCACTCTGCACCTGAGCGGGCCAGTCCAGGGCCAGCAGCGAAGGCAGAGCGAGCGCCAGCACCAACGCCACCGCTGCCGTCCAGCGCTGCTGCGGCCAGGAGCGCTGCGCCAACGCGCCCCAGCCCAGACCTGTCAGGGCCGCCAACAGCAGCAGAGGGAGAAACAGGAACAGCAGCGGCAGCATCGGTCAGCCCTGCCGCCACTCGTCCACGTTCCAGCCCAGGTACGTCAGCGCCTCCAGCACCGCCCGCAACTCGCGCTCGGCGGGGCGGCCAGGTGCGGCGGCAGGGGCGTAGCGCCCGTAAGCATCGGCCAGCACGCGGCGCAGCAAGGGGTGCCGCTCGCGCAGCAAGCGGGGGCCAAAGCGTAGAGCCGCCGCTTCGGGAAGGTCAGCGTAGGCAGGGTCTGACCCGTCCGCCTGCCGCAGTGACAGCACGGGGTAGGGCCAGTAACCGTCTATCAGCGCTTCGGCGTCCAGCCAGTAGCCTGCCTGCCGCGCCCACTCGCGCAGGGCCAGCGGCGAGTCGTTGGGCTGCACCACCACCCGCCCAGGCAGCTTGCCCGCCTGCCGCCCCCGCTCCAGCACGCCCGCAATGGTGCCCGCGCCCAGCCCTGTCATGCTCACGCTCTGCACCTCGCCCACGGCCAGCGGCGCGAGGCCGTCACCCTGGCGCAGCTCAATCTGCCCCGTCAGCCCTGCCCGCGCCACCTGCCGGCGGGCCAGTTCCAGCGGCGCGGCATTCAGTTCCACCCCGATGCAGCGCCCCACCCGCCCCGTCTGAAGTAGCCGGATCGGCAAGCCCGCATGGTCGGTGCCCAGGTCAGCGTGCGTCTCAGCGCGGATAAAGCCCAGCACCGCTTCCAGGCGGGGGTCCAGTTTGGGTTGAAAGGCGGGCAGGTCCATCATCCAACCTGTTCTAGCGCACGCAGCACCGCCACCTCACGGCGTAGCCAGCGCGGGGCCGCGGCCTGTGCCTGCGCTCTGGCATTGGCCGTGGCGGCCTGAGCGGGCGTGACCAGACAGGGCGTGAGTCCCAGTTCGGCCTCGTAAGCTTCCAGTGTAGGTGGGTGCTGCCCCAACCTTACCTGACAGGGGTAGTAGAAAGAATCCATCTGAAACACGTCTGCTGCGGCCTCCTGCGCCCACGACAGCTCGGTGACGGTCAACAAAGGCAGGCCGAGTTCCAGCAGTTCCGCACCCAGTTCCTCGCGCAGCTCGCGGGCCAGGGCGACGGCATGGCTTTCGCCCGTCTCGGTCCCTCCGCCCGCAAACTTGTAGCAGCTCCAGCGCTGCGAGTGCAGCAAGCGCAGCCGTTCCCCCTCCCAAATCACCGCCTTGACCGCGACCCGCGAGGCTACCCGTGCGCCGCTCTGTACCTCCTGCATCAACCCTGGCGCGTGCTCAATGGTGGGCAGCCGAATCATCCCGCGCCCTCCTCCCAGGGCCGCACCACGTCGCCCACCCGCACCCGTCCGCCCGCAATCACCCGCGCCGTCAGGCCGCCGTGTCCGCGCACCGCGTTGTAACCGCCCGGCCCCAGGTTCTCTTCCATCCGCGAGCAGGGGTGGCACTCGCCAGTGCCTTCCAGCAACACCTCGCCCACCCAGAAGCGGCGGTCCTTGAGGGCCAGCAGCGAAATGCCCGACACCAGCAGGTTGCGCCGCAGCAGCTCAGGCGTGACCGCCTCCAGCCCCGCCAGCGCCGCAATGACGGGCAGGTGCTCGGCTTGCAGCAACGTCACCTGCCGCTTGCCGCGCTCGACCCGCACAGGTGAGCCAGCCGCCGCCCCAGCAGAGGCCTCAGCCACCGCAGGGGCGGCTCCGCCAAGCGCCCGCAACCTCGGCGGGGCCACTTTGCCGTGGTCCCCAATCACGCCGACCAGCGGGTGAATCTCGGCCTCTGGCACGCTGAGGACGGGGGCACGGCGGGCGGAGCGCAGCCCAATCCATTCCAGTCGCCCCGGCCGGGGCAGGTGGGCGCGCAGCTGCGACATGGTGAGCATCCCGCCCATCTTAGCGGGCATGCTAAATTGCGTGACATGACAGCGCCGAACCAGAGCTATTCTCCCCGCCGCTAGGGTGGGGCTAGACGGTTCGGCACCCCCAGGCGGCGTGACTTCGGTTGCGCCGCCACTTTCTTTGACCCCCAACCCCCGAAAGGACACCCTCCATGACCGAAATTCGCCCCAACCTGCCCGTAGACGAACAACTTTCCATCCTGAAACGCGGCGTGGTGGACCTGGTCTCCGAAGAGGACCTGCGCCAGAAACTCAGCCGCAGCCTGGAAACGGGCCAGCCCCTGCGCGTCAAGCTGGGGGCCGACCCCACCCGCCCCGACCTGCACCTCGGCCACGCGGTCATTTTGCGGAAAATGCGGCAGTTTCAGGACCTCGGCCATAAAGTCATCATGCTGATTGGCGACTTTACCGCCACCATCGGTGACCCGACCGGCAAGAGCAAGACCCGCCCGCCGCTCACGATTGAGGAAGCCCGCGCCAACGCCCAGAGCTACCTGGAGCAATGCCGCCTGATTCTGCGCTCGGAGCCGGAAGTGCTGGAAATCCGCTCTAACGGCGAGTGGCTTGAACAACTTGGCTACAAGGACATCATCGGCCTGACCGCCAAATACACCGTGGCCCGCATTCTGGAGCGCGACGACTTCAGCAAGCGCCTGAGCGCAGGCACCCCGATTTCCATGCATGAGCTGCTCTACCCGCTCACGCAGGGCTATGACTCGGTGGCGCTGGAAGCAGATGTGGAACTCGGCGGCACCGACCAACTGTTCAACAATCTGGTGGGCCGCGCCCTGCAGCGCGACTACGGCCAGGAACCGCAGGTGGTGATGACCCTGCCGCTGCTGGTGGGCCTGGACGGCACCGAAAAGATGTCCAAGAGCCTGGACAACTACATCGGTATTAGCGACGAGCCACACGCCATTTTCGCAGGACTGATGAAAGTGCCTGACCCGCTGCTGGCGAACTACTTCACCCTGCTGACCGACTTGCCGCAGGAGCGGATAGACGAGCTGGTGGCAGGCCACCCGGTAGAAGCGCACCGCGTGCTGGCTCGTGAGGTGCTGGTCTGGCTGGCCCCAGGCGCCGACCCCGACGCCGCTGAGGAGCGCTTCCGCAGCGTGGCGAAAGGCGGCATTCCCGACGACCTCCCCGAAGTCGTGGTAGACGCCGCCGAGCTGAACGACGAAGGCCGCGTCAGCATGGCCCGCCTGGTGGTGCTGGCAGGCCTGGAACCCAGCAACGGCGCAGCCCGCAAGCTGATTCAAAACAGGGGCCTGAAAGTCAGCGGCGAGGCCTACACCGACGCGCAAGGTTGGGTAGAACGTGAGCAGCTGTGCATGGAAGGCGGCCTGATTCTGCAAAAAGGCAAGGATAAATTCAAACGACTGAAAATGGAATAAAAATCCGAGCTGAATTTGCAGAAGTCGGTTCCAAAGAATCTCGTCGCCGAGCTGCGCTGTGTATGTAGAAAGTTATCCACATTTGACGTGTGGATAACTTCTTTCATGTGGAAAAGTTGGGTCTGGGGCCGGAGCGGCCTAGTGCAGCTTCTCGACGCGCAGCATGTTGGTGGTGCCGCGTACCCCGAAAGGCACTCCAGCCGTGATGACGAAGCGGTCGTTCCGCTCCGCCAAGCCGCTCCGGGCGAGCACCTCGGCGGCGATGCGGACCATATCGTCAGAGTCCTGGGGGTCTTCGCTCAGGATGGGAATCACACCCCACAGCAGCGTTTGCTGATTGCGGACATGCTCGTAAGGGGTTAGCGCCAGGATGGACAGGGGTGGGCGGTACTTGGCGATACGGCCCGACGAGCCGCCGGACGAGGTAAACGCCACGATGGCCGCCGCTTCCAACTTGACCCCGATCTGGCAGGCGGACATGGCGATGGCGTCCTGGGATTCCACGATAGGCGAGCTGAGCTGCTGCAGCGCCTGATACTGCTCGCTCTGCTCCACCTCGCGGGCAATGCGGTCCATCATGGCGACAGCCTCGACCGGGTACTGGCCGACCGCCGACTCGGCACTCAGCATCACGGCGTCGGTGCCGTCGTAGATGGCGTTGGCTACGTCACTGGCCTCAGCGCGGGTGGGGCGGGGAGCGTTAATCATGCTTTCCAGCATCTGGGTAGCCGTAATGACCGGCTTGCCTGCCTCACGGCACTCGCGGATCAGGTCTTTCTGGATGGTGGGCACCTGCTCAGGGCGCATCTCCACCCCCAGGTCACCGCGCGCCACCATGATGCCGTCGGCCTCCCGCAGGATTTCGCTGAACCGCTCTACGGCCTGCGGCTTTTCGATTTTGGCCATCAGCTTGGCGCGGCTGCCGGCACGGGTCAGGTAGTGGCGGGCCAGCAGCAGGTCGTCCCGCGAACGCACGAAGCTCAGCGCCACCCAGTCCACGCCCAGTTCAGCACCAAATTCCAGGTCCTGCACGTCCTTATCGCTCAGCGCCGGCACCGACAGGTCGGCTTCGGGCACGTTGATGCCCTTGTTATTCTTCAGCCGGCCGCCCACCAGCACGCGGGTCTGCACCTCATGGGCCGTCACGTTCAGCACCTGCAGGGTCAGGTTTCCGTCGTCCAGCAGCAGGGTCATGCCAGGAGTGACGTCCTGTGCCAGCTGCTTGTAGGTCGTTCCCACCCGCTCCTGATTGCCCAGCACATCGTCCATCGTGATACTGAACAGGTTGCCGGGCTCCAGCAGGATACCGGCCTCGTCCTCAAAGCGGGCCACCCGGATTTTGGGTCCCTGCAGGTCCTGCAAGATGCCTATGGCGCGGCCCTTCTCGGCGGCAATTTCGCGAATCAGTTCTACGGTGGCGCGGTGGTCCTCGCGGTCCCCGTGGCTGAAGTTGATCCGCGCCACGTTCATGCCGGCGTCAATCATGCGGCGCAGGGTCTCCGGATTGCGGCTGGCCGGACCCATCGTGGCCACAATCTTGGTGGCCCTTCCAAAAGCGTGTTTCATTATCGTCTCCTTACAAAAAAGCTTCTCGGTTTGCGGTCCTGCTGGTATTACCTGCACTGTGTGCCCCCAGGGCTCTCACAACTGCGCCTGTCAGGCTAGCAGCCCGGTTTCAGCGCAGTGTAAGCCAGTGTGCCGTAGCGCCCGTTACCCATGCAAATGCCCCAACAGGGGCGGACGAACGGGGAAAAAGACACCTGCCCAGCGTGCATCACACACGCTGAACAGGTGTCCCGCCGGGCTACGCGCAGGCGCATCCGGCCCGAGGGATCAGCCCTTCTGGTTAAATGCCCGGCTGCCGAGGTACACGGCGCGGTCGCCCAGCTCGTCCTCGATACGCAGCAGCTGGTTGTACTTGGCGATACGGTCCGAGCGGCTGGCCGAGCCGGTCTTGATTTGTCCGGCGTTGGTCGCCACGGCCAGGTCAGCGATAAAGGCATCTTCCGACTCGCCCGAGCGGTGGCTGATCACGGTGGTGTAGCGGTTGCGCTTGGCCAGCTCAATGGCGTCCATGCTTTCGGTCAGGCTGCCGATTTGGTTCACCTTGACCAGAATCGAGTTGGCAACGCCGCGGTCAATACCCTGCTGCAAGCGCTCTGGGTTGGTCACGAACAGGTCGTCACCCACCAGTTGCACCCGGCCACCCAGGCGCGCGGTCAGCTGCTCCCAGCCTTCCCAGTCGTCCTCGGCCAGCGCGTCCTCGATGCTCACGATGGGGTAGCGGCCCACCCAGTCTTCCCAGAAGTCAATCATGTCGGCCGTGCTGAGGGTCTTGCCCTCACTTTCCAGGTGATACTGGCCGCCTTTGAAAATCTCGGTGACCGCCGGGTCCAGCGCAATCTTGATGTCCTTGCCCGGCTCGTAGCCCGCCTTCTCAATGGCTTCCAGCAGCACTTCCAGCGCTTCCTCGTTGGACTTCAGATCCGGGGCGAAGCCGCCCTCGTCGCCCACGTTGGTGTTGTAGCCACGGGCCGACAGCACCTTTTTCAGCGAGTGGAAGGTTTCGGCGCCGTAGCGCAGCGCCTCACGGAAGCTGGGCGCACCCACCGGCATCACCATGAATTCCTGGAAGTCCACGCTGTTGTCGGCGTGTGCTCCACCATTGATCACGTTCATCATCGGCACCGGCAGGGTTTTGGCGTTGGAGCCGCCCAAGTAGCGGTACAGCGGCACGTCCAGCGCGTCTGCCGCAGCGCGGGCAGTGGCCAGGCTCACGGCCAAAATGGCATTGCCGCCCATCTTGCTCTTGTTGGGGGTGCCGTCCAGCGCCAGCATGGCGGCGTCAATTTCAGCCTGCTGGTCAGCGTCGAGGCCAGTCACAGCCGGCCCCAGGGCTTCATTCACGTTCTTAACAGCGCTCTGCACGCCTTTGCCCAGGTAACGGTCTCCACCGTCACGCAACTCCAGCGCTTCATGGCTGCCGGTGCTGGCCCCACTCGGCACAATGGCACGGCCCTTGGCGCCGCAGCTCAGGTGCACTTCGGCTTCCACAGTGGGGTTGCCGCGCGAGTCCAGCACTTCACGGCCAATGACTTTTTCGATGTTCATGGTGACACTCCTTTACGGAAAGTAGGGAAATGAGGGGGTGGGGAGGGTGGAACTCCGTTTAATATAGACGGCCTCTGAAACGGGAGCCTGCAGAGGCATAGCGGCACACTTGACCAAGGCTTCATTCGCCTAGCACTGCACCAGTGCAGTCTGCCTGTCCATCTGCACCGGCCCGTGCTGGCCCTGAAAGGCCCCTATACAGCCCAGCGTGGCATGCCTGCAGGCCTAGACCCGCAGAGCCACCAGCACGGCCATATAGCCGCCCCCAGCTGCCGGACGGAAAATGGCCGGCTTGGTGGATTCGGCAAACAGCATCTCGGCCTCGCCTTCTATGGGGCCCAGGGCGTCCTGAACGTACTTCGCATTGAACGCCAAGCTGATGGCAGGCTCCGTACCGCTTTGCTCTACGCTCAGGGTGTCGTGAGCGCGGCCATAGTCGCCTTCAGCATTCAGCTGCAGTTGGCCTTCGGTAACCAGAAATTCCACGCGGTTGTTGGCATTCTTGTCGGCCAACACGGCCACGCGGCCTACGGACTCTTTGAGTGAGCCGGAAGGCAGTTTGACCTGCAACTTGGTGTCGGTAGGAATGACGCGCTCGTAGTCGGGAAATTCGCCGTCCAGCAATTTCAGATTCATGCGTACCCGGTCAGTGGTGACGCTCAGCTGGCCCTCGCCGTAGCTGAGCTTGGCTTCGCCGTCACGCAGCATGCGGACCAGCTCGTCCACACTGCGGGCGGGCATGATGAGTTCCCGCACCTCACCTTCCAGGGCGAAGTCGTGCAGGGCCACCCGGTAGCCGTCGGAAGCGACCACACGGGCGCCATTGTCGCGCTTTTCCAGCTTCACGCCGCGAAATACGGCCTGGAAAGCTTCGTTGCTGGCCGCATAGCGCACGCTGTTCAGAGCCCGTGCCAGGTCGGAGGCTTCTACCGTGGCGTCCACCTGGCTGGGAAAGTTCAGTTCAGGAAAAGCAGCCACATCACCCGTTTGAATCTTGAAGTCTGAGCCTCCAGAGCGTACTGACAGCTCGTCGCCGCTCAGTTCCAGCTCAACCAGCTCGCCCCCCAAGGTCCGCACGATCTGCGACAGCAGATGCGCCGGCACCACGAATGCCTGTGGGTTTTGCACTTCTGCCGGCGCAAAGCTAGCCAGGTCCACTTCCAAATTGGTGCCACTCAGATGGAGGCCCTGTTCCGTGGCTTCGATCTTGAGCGAGGTCAGCAGAGGGTTGGAACTGCGGCTAGGAACCACCCTTTCGAGGAGACCCAGACCTTCACTCAGGACTTTCTTGGTTACGGTGGCTTTCATCGCTCTCAGTCTAGCCGGTGTGTCGCGGAGTAGCGCTGCTTGATCTATCTCCAACCACCTCTGGTCTCTCTTTTCTGGAAACCCTAGGTGGTCCGGTCTCCAGGTCCTGTCAAGAGCTCTCTACTCTCTGTTCTTTTTAAACTTAAAAAACTAGTAGTAGTAATAGTAGGCCCTGTGGAAACTGTGGAAAAGCCCCTTGGAGGCCGTCTATAACGACATTCTCCTTGTGGACAAAAATGTGGATAAGTCACCTCTGCCTGTGGATAACCTGTGGATAACTTGATCACTTATCCACAGGGGAAAAAAGGCTGGAGTTTTCCACAAGTTTTTCCACAGGATTTCGGGGGTTATCCACAGGGTTATCCACAGGGTTATCCACAGAAAGGGAAAGTTTTCACAGGTGTTTGGAACAACTTTTGGAACGTTTAAGGGTAGCTGGGCACTCTCTATACATGTCTTGTAAGAGTCCTATCCCCCTCTAGGTTGACCGAAACAGAGTGTCTCATCTCAGCCGAGGCAAAACTGGGGCACTCGAAACTCGGGCTGAGCCTCAGTGCTCGCCCTCAGGTTCGTGTAGCCCTTCCAGGTGGCGGCGGAGGCGGCTCACCTGAGCGGCCATCTCCTCGTCCTTTTTAATGCTTTCACTGACCTTGCTCACTGCGTGCATAACGGTGGAATGGTCACGGCCGAAATATTGGCCGATTTCAGGCAACGAGTGAGGAGTCAGCTCCCGGATAAGGTACATGGCGATTTGCCGGGGCACCACGATGTCTCTGGCCCGTCCGGTGCCCCGAATCTGCTCGGTGGTGACTTCGAACAGTTGCGCGGCGGCGCGGACCACCTCAGACATTTCCACTTGCAATTCCTGCGGCGCGAATACGTTAGACAGTGCCTTGGAAGCCACCGCCCGGCTGAAAGGGACATTGTTCAAACTGGAAAAGGCCACCACCCGCATCAGCGCACCTTCCAACTCGCGGATGTTGGTGGTGACCTGCCGGGCGATCAGCTCCAGCACTTCCTGCGGAATGTTGATATTGGCCTGCTCGGCATTCATCTTGAGAATCGCCACCCGCGTCTCGAACTCCGGCGACTGGATGTCGGTAATCAGGCCCCACTCGAAGCGGCTGCGTAGCCGGCCTTCGAGCGTTTGGATGTCCTTGGGCGGCCGGTCGGAACTCAGGATGATCTGCTTGTGGTTCTCGTACAGCGCGTTGAAGGTGTGAAAGAACTCCTCCTGCGTGCGCTCCTTGCGGGCCAGGAACTGGATGTCGTCCACCAGCAGCAGGTCTACCGAGCGGTAGCGGTCACGGAACTGCGTGGTTTTATCGTCGCGTATGGAGTTGATAAGTTCGTTGGTGAACGACTCGGTGGACACGTAGGCGATGCGCTTTTCCGGGTACTTCTCGGCCAGATAGTGGCCCACCGCGTGCATCAAGTGGGTCTTGCCCAGGCCCACGTCCCCGTAGATGAAAAGGGGATTGTACGCCTTACCCGGCGACTCGGCGACAGCCAGGGCCGCGGCGTGGGCCAGATTGTTGTTCGGCCCGACCACGAAATTCTCGAAGGTGTATTTGGGATTGAGAATTTTGCTCAGTTCCGGGTCCGGGCTGCTGCGGACCGGCTGGGGAGCCGCAGCCACCTTGGGCGTAGGCGCCGCAGCTTCAGGCAGAATCATGGCTTCTTGCACCGCCGGCAGTACTTCGAAGCTCACCTGCGGGTGTTCAGCCCCCAAGCTGCGTAGGGCGTCTTCCAGCAGTTCGAGGTAGTGCTTGCGGAACCATTCCTGCGCGAACGAGTTGCGGACCCCAAGCACCAGCGACCCTTCGCGCACGCCTAGGGTTTTGACCGGAGCGAACCAGGTGTGGTACTCCACTTCTGAAATGTTGTTGCGGACATAGGCCAGCACGTCCGACCAGATTTCCTGAGAAATAGCGCACACCTCCTGGGGCTGAGAGCTGGGCAGCGCGGGCATTCCGGCTGCCGAGCACAGCTGCGGCCAGCATAGCAAGCGGCCGATGAAGCGGACGGGCAGCATGCCACTGCTGGAGCTGACAGCCAAGAAAAAGCCCCGCCGGAGCGGGGATTTCTATACGATGGTGGGCGATACGTGATTTGAACACGTGACCCCTCGCGTGTGAAGCGAGTGCTCTACCGCTGAGCTAACCGCCCATCTGCGTGCACTGTGCACTGCGGCCCATTTCGGGTGGTGGGCCCTACCGGACTTGAACCGGTAACCAATCGGT